>CAUSUG010000291.1:0-2531 GCA_963534765.1 uncultured Oribacterium sp. | reverse complement strand
GCAAAAGGGTTTGTCGTATAATACAAGCTTTTTTTCGAGTTGTCAGTGTGTTTTCAGGCTATAATAGTTGACCCTATTTATAAGTTTATGTAATAAAACTAAAAATTTATTGTGAAATTCAATTTCTCTCCCGTAGACCTCTAGCGTATACTCTTCCTCGTTACAGATTAAAAGAGTGGCTTAAGGAGGAAAAAATGAAAAAAAGCTTAAAGGTTATGTTACTCTTGGGAACAGTAGGAATGCTTATGGCTGCTTGCGGAAATAAGGCGGTAAGCAATGTAGAAACAAGTGCAAAGGGCACAGAGAAGAGCACGGAATCTGTTGCTGCTACAGAGAAGAGCACAGAGAAGGCAACAGAAAAGGCAGAGATTTCCGAAAAGAAGATGGTAGAGGGAACGGTAAACAATACCGTTGACTTATCCAAGTATGAAAAAGGAAAGAAGGTTCGCCTTTGGATTCCTGTGCCGCAAAGCAGTGAGTATCAGACTGTTGAGGACGTAAAGTATGATGCCGGAAATGCTAAGGCGGAAATGAACACGGACGACTGGGGCAATAAGATGCTCTATGTGGAATGGGATGAAAATGCCGAGCCTGCGGACAGAGTGGTAAAGCTGGATTTACAGGTAAAGAGAGAAGAAATCGTCAGTCCTGAGTTAAAGGAGGATGAGAAGGCGGAGATTCCTGCAGATGTGAAGAAGTATCTGGAGCCTTCCAAGAACCTTCCCTTAAATGATCAGGTGAAGAACAAGGCTGCAGAAGTAACAGAAGGAAAGACCACAGATTTAGAGAAGGCAAGAGCAATCTATGATTGGGTTATTGCCAATATGAATCGTGATGAAAGTGTAAAAGGCTGCGGTGAGGGAGATGTTTGTGCTCTTTTAGATACCACCATGACCGGAAAATGTACCGACATTAACTCCATGTTCGTAGCCCTTTGTCGTGCATCCGGAATTCCTGCCAGAGAGCATTTCGGCATCCGTATCAATGCAGAGGATATCACCAAGAATCAGCACTGCTGGGCAGAGTTTTATTTAAAGGGAACAGGTTGGGTTTCCGCAGATCCCGCCGATGTGTTAAAGGCTGTTTTAAAGAATAATTGGACAAAGGATCAGACAGAAACCAAGGAAAAGCAGGAATACTACTTTGGTAACTGTGATGCAGAGCGTATGATTTTGTCCGATGGAAGAGACCTTACCTTGAACCCTGCACAGGATGGAGAGGCTTTAAATGATTTCGGCTATCCATACGCAGAGGTTGACGGAGTAAAGCTTGATAACTACACTCCGGATCAATTCGTTTATACCTACAGCTTTGCAAAGAATGCTTAATGTAGTAAAGAAGAGCGTACAAATCAGAATGCTTCTATTAAAGAGCTTCTACTGAAAAGCTTTTATCGAAACGCGCTACTGAAAAGTACTAAAAATATGTAAAAAAAGCATTTCCATTTTCTCTCCGTACAGAGATTTTGGAAGTGCTTTTTCTTTTTCCCAAAAGCTTTGAAAGAGATGCCATTCATTTGAAAAGTGAATATTTCTAGGTCTTTTTTCCTCTACGATAGAGTGTTATACTAATGTCAATATTCCAAAGGGGGACGACAAAATGAATACAGCGCTTTCTGCAAAGGTGAAGGATATTATCATGGTAAATGTGGGCATAGTGATTGTGGCTGCTGCCGTTTTCTTCTTTCAGGTGCCCAGTCATGTGGCGGTTTCTTCAATTTCCGGTCTGGCCATTGTGCTTCATCATTTTCTGCCCTTTTCCGTGGCGACTTTAGTGATGGCTTTAAATATTATCCTGCTAATCATGTCTTACTTTTTTGTGAGTCACGCATTTGCCTATAAAACAGCCTATGGCACCATCATGCTGCCGGCGGTTTTGCTTTTATTTGAAAAGCTTTTTCCCAATAATCAATCCTTAACCGGGGACGCCTTCTTAGACGTGGTAGCGTATATTTTCTTCGTCAGCATCGGCCTTTCTATTTTGTTTAATCGAAATACCTGTTCAGGAGGCTTGGATGTTGTGGCTAAAATGATGCAGAAGTATCTCCATATGGAGCTGGGGCAAGCCATGGCTCTTTCCGGACTTTGCATTTCCGCCCTTTCTATTTTTGCCTTTGATGCTAAAACCGTGATTTTATCGGTGCTGGGAACCTATTTTAACGGTATTATTTTGGATCACTTTATTTTTGGACAAACCATCAAAAAGAGAGTTTGTGTGATTACCACCGAGGAAAAGGCGGCTATTCTTACGGAGTTTATTTTGAACCGCATCCATAGCGGTATGAGCATCTATGACATTATGGGAGCCTACAGCCATGAGATGAAGAAGGAAATCGTGGCGGTGGTGGATCGGCAGGAATATCAGAAGCTGATGGCCTTTTTGGAGAAGGAAGATCCGAAGGCGTTTATTACGGTTTATAACGTGGCGGAGATACATTACACGCCGAAGAAGTGGTAGTTGGTAGGAAAGATAGTAGAGTTGACGATCTGCAGGTAGGTTCAATACGAATTTCTTAGATATTTCACTGATGC
>CAUSUG010000290.1:0-2533 GCA_963534765.1 uncultured Oribacterium sp. | reverse complement strand
CTAAAGCAATCGTACATTGATTGGAATCAATTAAGAATTTAGGATAGAAAATCGTATAATCCTTTCCAAAAACATATTTGAATTTCTGAAAGATAGATCGTTCTTCCCATTTTCTATTCACCAAAATTTTATGGGGTATCTCTTGTAAAATAATCACATCCTCTTCTTTTATCTGTATTCCATCTATGAAGGTTTTAAATTCGTTTAAGTTGTTATAAAGCTCTTTTTCTTCTGAAATCACCTCACCTTGATTCTGCATACCTCGAAATCCGTTTATATTAAAAGAAACTATTCTCATCACAACTTTTCTCCATATACTATTATCGTTTTCCACCATTATCCAGCTCATAGAGCCTGCGAACCTCTTTTTGCCTGACTAAAATCAGAACAAAACCGGCCAGTAAGGTAAACGTTCCGCCAATCGTAATGCACCACCGATAATCCAGAATCTCTCCGAGAACGCCCATCACCAAAGAAAATGCACTGCAGCCGGCTGTAACCAGAACCCCCTGGAAAGCATTGACCCGAGACCGGAGTCTCTCCGGAATATACCTCTGTACGGCTGCCTCTCTTATGATGGCGCTGTTACTCCCGAGAAAGCCGCAAATTCCTCTGTTTAAAAGCATCAAAGGATAAGGAAGCCAGAGCAAACACATATCCATCGCGGAATATGTTTGATAAACAAAAAACACGAAACCGAACTTCTTCTTATCCGGAATTTTAATTCGATATTGTAATGCACTGCCGATGGACCTTCCTATAAACTCCACCACGGAAAATGCGGCATACATTGCCGCCGTGAATCCCGGAAAAGTACGGAAAAAAGCGATGAGTAGGGGAGAATATCCGGTGGCAACGCCATTGCTCACCGCCATATATTCATAAAGACCTAAAAGGCCGCGTTCTTTCTTTAAATACTGTACCGCCTCCCGTATGTCCGAGGCCCATGCCTGAAGAGAATAGGTCTCAGAATCATGACGTTCCGTTTCATCCAGACGAATAAAACTCTCTGTGATAGCAGCAAGAAGCGATAGTCCGCCCTGCGCAATCAGAATCCATGCCACACCGAACGTGTCCAAAAGTACTGCGGCAAACGGGGTCATAATCACCGTTAAAACCGGATAAAGCATGGAAGATACCGCGTAACCCTTTTGCTCCGCGCCTTTCGGAATCAATTCCGGATAAATACTGGTGAAGGCCAACTCGTCTACCGATCCGAGACAGGCCAGAAGCAAAGACAGCGCGAGATACCCAATGTAGGAAAAGTCAAAAAACAAGAGCCATAGTCCCATGCCGAAAATCAAAAAGGAATTTGCAACATCTCCCATGACTAGAAAAGTCTTTCTCGGAAGTCGATCCATAATAGGCGCAATGACGATAGGAATAAACAGGAAGGGAAGAAGCTGTATTGCGAGAATCAGAGCGGATGCCAAAGTGCTCCCGGTTTCATCGAAAACCAGGAATGCCAGCGCAAAACCTCCTGCAATTCCTCCGATAGTACCCATCGTAGACGCAAGAATCACCAAGCTAAAATTTCGATTCCAAAGTTTTGTCGTTTCCATAGCAAGCACCTCAGTAAATAGTATAATAATTCCGTGAGAATCACGAAAAACGAATGCCCAGTGTTTTTCGCTTAGTACCCTACCCGTTGGGCGAGCTTAGCGAGAGCATGCCTCAATTTCAGTCCTATATGACTGAGAAAAGCATTTGATTTTTCATAGTCCTTTTCTTAAACCTCTACCACCTCATACTCCCCCGTCTCGGAATCTATCACCACCATACCAGATTCCCCAATCTGCGTACCTTCCCTATCCGTGGAGAAAACATCTGTAAAAATCATTCCTCCTTGCTCCATGATTTTTTCCACCGGAGTATGGCCCACAACCTGCTTGTACTTTTCCGATCGAAATGCCTTTCTCCGTACATCCAATGTTCTTAGCCAAAGGGGTGATTCATCATTCCACAGCTTATCCTGAGAAGCCGTATTTACCGAATGGAGAACTTCATCTATATCCGCATCCAAGAGTTTCCTGTTAAGACTTTTTACAAATTCCGAGCTAAGGCCTGCATGGGAGAACAAAACTCGACCTATCCGATGCATAATGTTGATTTGAGAGGAATTTTTCAGGCTGTTTTCCAGTTCTTCCAGCTTTTCCATAACCGTCCGCTCCGCATAAGGAGAATAGCCGCTTTCCAGCCGTCCCCAGGGATAGCTTAAGTCATGATTTCCATAGCACCAAAGGGTATCCGGATACTCCTTGGCAAATGCAATAGCCCTGTCGTAGATTGCTCTGTACCGATCAATCTGAAATTCCATATCCCAATCATCAGGCATATCCATAAGACAGACTGCCCTTTCTGCCTTACCGGACTTTAAGACATTTTCCGCTTTATCGAATATCCAGTTTTTTAAATGCACATCCGGTATGACCAGTACTTTCATATTATCTTACTCCTCATACAATTTAAATATTTAAATTTCCTTACCATTTTCCTTATTGCGAATATCTTATTTTCCCATGTATACTAAGAC
>CAUSUG010000289.1:0-2533 GCA_963534765.1 uncultured Oribacterium sp. | reverse complement strand
ATTAAAAAGAGATATTTTTACACTGGCGGCTTTGCCTACAATTCTTTGAATGGAAAAATCAAACCGGGCCATACCTATTACTGTGGAATATTAAATCGAACTTATAGAAAAAATATCCCTTGGGAAAGTAGGACTGTTTATCAAAAGAAGATACAAGTCGGTGAAGCAAATATACTTCCTCATGAAGATGGAGGATTTCGATGGTCGGCAAAAAAAGAGGGTGATACAAATGTAGTACGGATACAGGGGAATGGAAGACTGAAGGGAATTAAGCAAAATGGGGATCTATATGCTCATACAAAAATGTCCTTTTGTCTAAATGATGTTCATTTAGAATTGCAGGGAAATATTACCGCCTTGGATCCCCATTCCCTGGAAGGATTTAGAGATTTTACCGGAGATTTGCGATTGCCTGATTCTATAGAAGAAATTGGAGAAGGGGTATTCACTGAGAAGAATCTTGCTAATGGAAGACTAATATTTCCGTCACGCTTAAAGGTAATCGGAAAAAAAGCTTTTAAGTATTTTAATTTTAAAGGGGATATCACTTTACCGGAAGGTCTAAAAAGTATTGGGGAAGAGGCATTTGTAGATCGATTGGATTATGAGAATATAATAATCCCATCTTCGGTGCAATACATAGGAAATTCAGCATTTTTCCGTCCGGATGATGCTTGGCATGGGACAAAGAATACTATTACGAACTATTCGTCGATTAGACTAACTGAGCGTTATATAAATCCGTATTATACGAATGTTATTTGGAAAAATAGTTCGAATGATCCTTCGTCTTCTACCGGAGGAAACGTCGGCGCTAATACTTCCGGCAGTTCCGGAAGAACAGGAGCTACAGTCGGCTTAGGCGGTACCGGTGGTTCAAGCAGCTCAGGTGGATCCGGCGGTTCAAGCAGTTCCGGCGCTTCGGGCGGAGGAGTCATTATCTCCGGAGGCAAGCCTAAGGTTTTAGGCGTGGATAGAGAAGTTCCTTCTATTGTGAATTGGCAGAGAAATGCAAAGGGCTGGTGGATTCTATATGCCGATGGAACTTATCCAAAGGCTCAGTGGTTATGGCTGAATCATAGCTGGTACTATTTTAACCAAGATGGCTATATGCTTATTGGCTGGCAGTTTATCAATAATTCCTGGTATTATTTTGAAGAAAATGAGGGAAGTGAACAAGGGAAAATGTGCATAGGTTGGAAGCAGATTAAAGAGGATTGGTATTATTTTACTGAAGAGGATTCTGCTAATATTGGAAAAATGTGCACTGCTTGGAAAGAAATCCGTAATAAATGGTATTTTTTCAATCCTGTCGAGGGTAAAGATAATGGAAAAATGCTGTCCAATACCATGGTAGATGGCTATACTTTAGCTGTGGATGGCGCATGGAAAACAGAAGTTCAAAGAGCAGTATAAAGTTCTTTTTCCATACATGCAATCATATAATTTGCAAACGAGATATCACACGCTTTGTGAGCAATACCCGTTATGAACGAAAAAAGAGCAGAGTATGAAGAAAATCTTCTATTCTCTGCTCTTTTCTGTTTACGAATAATGCTGTAAATACGTTACTTATTTTTTATATAGGACAAGTTTAAAAAGTATGAGATTCAGATTATCTCAGGCCGCTTGATATAAGCTAATTAGATTCTTATGCAGTTAGCGCTTCCTCCGGTACCGGGTGGGTAGCGTTAAATTCCGTTACCAACTGATCGATAAAAGCATAAGTAGCGGGAGCTACAACCTGTAGCTGCTCGGGAGTATCCACATAAGCTTTAAAGCTTCCGGCAAAGTACTCTGTACTGTCGGATTTCTCATATTGGGTTACCAAACCGTTTTGATTGGCTTCCTGCTGATAGATTGCTACGAAATCCGCTTCCTCGGAACGAGAGCGTTTTCCTCTGGTAACATAGCGGAAGACCTGATTTCCATAACGCTTTTCTTGTAAAAGAATTTCTTCGTCTTTATATACTACATCATCGAAATAATGTCCGATTTCATGGGCAAGAGCGTAGGCTCCCAGTAAGTCCTGGTCGGATAGCATTATGTTTGCTTCCATTCCGTCCAAAGCGGTATACATGCCGATGACATTGTCTCGTCTTTGTTTACTGTTAAAAAAAGTAATACTGTTATGATTCAACTCATACTGTAAACGAATGGATGCAGGAATTCTGTTATAAACTTCAATAGCCGCATTGACCTGGGCATCATTCACTGCACCATCTCCCTGTTTTAAAGGGATTCCGGCAAAAACCGGAGAGCTTGCCAGAAGAGAACATAGGGTAAGAACTCCTAAGCCTTTTCTTCCGTAATTTTCTAAAGCCTTCAAAATCCTTCTTGAAAATGCCTTAGTTTGTGTAAAAAACTTTTGCATATTTGCTCCTTTCTCATGCAAATGGCTAAGAGTAGCTCTTAGACCCAGCTTATATATCGGCCTATTTATAAAATAAATTAGAAAATTCAAAGCTTGGAAAAATTCTTAAGAAAATACTGCGGATTTCCGCTTCTGTTCTGTGTTGTTCCATGTTTATTC
>CAUSUG010000288.1:0-2547 GCA_963534765.1 uncultured Oribacterium sp. | reverse complement strand
GGATTCCAGGAGAAGGCCTTATACAGCTTTCGGGCGGTTTCCCGAATCCCCTTTTCGTCATACAGATAAAAAGGTGTGGGATATTCCTTGGCAATCGCTTCTACTTTTTCTTTACTTACATACGCGTTTTTCATCTTTTCTCCTACTCCATACATCCTACTTTAATCGAAAAACGAGATATCGCACACCACGCCGGCGATACTCGTTAAGAATAAAAAAAGTCCCTTCCTATCTTAAACATAAGGAAGGGACTTTTCAAGTGAGAATCCTGTGAAATCTTATTTAGGAACAACCATAACTCGCATAATATTGGTGCTGTTGGCAACCTGCTGCTTTAAGAGACGATTGAGTACTCCTGCAGTAATGATGCAAAGGTCCCCGGAATCCACATAGCCCATGCTCTTCAGCTCTTCTAAAGAACTTTCAAATAGCTCATCGGTGGTTTCCGCACGTCTTGCCCAGACCGGAGTTACTCCCCAGTACAGCATCATCTGTCTGGTGGTTACCTGACTGGGAGAAAGAGCGAAGATATTCGTTCTGGGACGATATTTGGCAATCATGGAGGCGGTAATTCCGGTAAGTGTCGGTGCAACGATTGCCTTGGCATGAAGCTCGTGGGCGGTGGTTACGGAAGCCGCACAAACCGCATTGCCGATGCTCTCATATACGGTTCTCTCCACAAGTCTTGTCTTAAACTGCTTATAATCCAAAAACTGCTCGGAATATTCTACGATGGAAGCCATGGTCTCCGCAGCCTCTACGGGATACTTACCGTTAGCGGTTTCTCCGGAGAGCATCACTGCATCCGTACCGTTTTCTACTGCATTGGCCACATCGGTAACCTCCGCTCTGGTAGGTCTTGGATTTCTAATCATGGAATCCAGCATCTGGGTCGCGGTAATAACCAGTTTTCCGTGGAAGTTACATTTTTCGATAATCTCCTTCTGCAAATGAGGAAGACGACGAGCTTCCACTTCTACGCCCAGGTCTCCTCTTGCCACCATGATTCCGTCTGCTTCATCAATGATGGAGTCCAGATTATCCAATCCCTCCTGGGACTCAATCTTAGCGATAATCTTCATCTGAGAGCCGGCCTCATCCAAGAGGCCACGAATCTGACGAATGGCATCTGCGGAGCGAACGAATGAAGCGGCAATAAAGTCAAATTCTTCTGAAATACCAAAGCGAATATCCTCGATATCCTTTTCGGTAATAGAGGGAAGCTGGATGGGAACATTGGGTACATTCACGCCCTTTCTCTCCCCAAGCTCACCGCCGTTAGTTACCTTACAGTGAATTTCCTGTCCATTAACGGAAAGCACCTCTAAACCGATTAAACCGTCATCAATCAAAATCACATTTCCGGGCTTTACATCCTCATGAAGGTGGTCGTAGTTGATATAAATTTTCTGCTTAGTCCCTACCACTTCCTCGGTAGTGAGGGTAATCTCATCTCCCTCTTGAAGAGTAATCTTATTGCCTCCCTCCAAAACACCGGTACGGATTTCCGGTCCCTTGGTGTCCAAAAGAGCAGCAATGGGTCTTCCCACTTCTTTTCTGGCCTTCCGAAGCATTTCCAATCTAGCTAGATGCTCCTCATGGTTTCCATGGGAAAAGTTAAAACGAGCCACATCCATGGTCTTTGCCAGCTTAAGCAACAGCTCATAATCATTTTCATTGGGTCCCATGGTACATACAATCTTCGTTCTTCTCATTTTTTTCTCCTTTACTCACTCACTATTTTCCACTCATTTTCAGACTCTACTCTATCACATCGACAAGTTTTGCAAAAAACCTAAGCCTATCGATAACGATTAATGTGAAAGATATTTTTATTGTTTCCCTGATTCTGTAACAGGAAGAACAACAAAACATTGGCAAAAGACAGGAGAATAGAAACCCTCTCTCCCATACTTGGACTGGTCAAAAAGAAAAAGAAATACAACGCCGTTTCTATTCCCGCCAGGTACTTGGCCTTAATCGGAAAAAGGAAGTAAATGTAAAACATAGTATCCGGCAAACTTAAAGCATAGGCCAAGAAAATACTGAAGCTCATGTAGGTGGGATTTAACTGTAAAGACACGCCGGTGAAGAGATAAATCAGTATACCCACCACATTATAAAGGATGATGCCGGATGCAATAAAAAACGTATAACGGAAGCTTCCCCAGAGAAATTCCAGCGTTTTTCCGATATTGTAATACACCATAATACCGATAATGGCCCAAAATACACCGGAAAAGCCTCCCCCTGCCGGAAAGTAGAACAAAAATGTAAAAATCCGCCAGATATGACCATGGAGAATTGCTTCCGGATCCAAATCCATATAATAATAGTAAATTTCCGGTGCCACCACCTGAATCATAAAGCCTATTCCGTAAATCACACAAATATACTGCATTAAATTCGGAATTGCAAAGCGTCCGAACTTTCTATTTAAGCGGTCCAAGATATTCATTCTCACTACCCTTCCTTGATTGGCTTTCAAGCTGAGTAAATTTCTTTTCCCCCGCTCTCCCACTGTTGTCTTTTGCTATCTTCTTGCAC
>CAUSUG010000287.1:0-2570 GCA_963534765.1 uncultured Oribacterium sp. | reverse complement strand
GTATAAGAGACAGGCATTGGCTTGAATATGGCTTTGGTATGCTATCAAATTTGATTTCAAGCTAAAACGATTTACTCTGTATTGATCATGGAGAAAAAACCTTATTAGAGTGAATAACATTATTAGAGAGAATAAGCTATGCCATTACAATATCATTTAGAATTAGATAAACAGAATACTTTAAAGCTTCGTCAGTTACAAAAGGATTTACCCTCCTTTTGTGCTTCTTTTTTTCGTGGTATTGATCAAGTTACTTCCTCCAGAACTAAGATTGCCTATGCCTATGATTTAAAGGTGTTTTTTCAATTTTTATTAGAGGAAAAAAAGCTTCGTTCCGATATTTATGATTTTGAAGCTCGGGATTTAGATCGTTTATCCCTGGTGGATTTAGAGGAATATATGGAATTTTTGAAATATAGAACGAAAAAAAAGACCGGTAAAGAGGGACAAATTGAAGAAGTTGAAGTCTTAAATCATAACAAGAGCATCAAAAGGAAAATTTCCAGCTTAAAAAGCTTCTTTGGCTATCTATATAAAACTGAGCAAATCAAAGAGAATAAGACCGCTCTTCTCTCCTTACCGAAGCTTTCTCAGGAAGAGATTGTTCGTATGGATCAAGGAGAAGTTGCACAGTTTCTGGATCAGGTAGAGTCCGGAGAAGATTTAAGTAAAAAGGAAAAGCTTTACCATGAGAAGAATCAAGTCAGAGACCTGGCTATGATGCAGTTAATGCTGGGAACCGGAATCCGTGTGTCGGAATGCGTAGGTTTAAATTGCTCCGATGTAGATTTCCAAAATAATGCCATTCGTATCCATAGAAAGGGAGGCAAGGAGGTTTCCATCTACTTTTCAGACGAGGTGGAACAAGGCTTACGGGCTTATATGGAGGAAAGAAAGAGTAAAATTCCGGCTGCCGGACACGAAAATGCTTTATTCCTGTCCTTACAAAATAAAAGAATGTCTGTTCGAACCGTAGAACTGATGGTAAAAAAATACGCGCAAAAGGTTACCCCTCTTAAGCATATTACTCCACATAAATTACGAAGTAGCTATGGTACCAATCTATACCAGGAAACCGGAGATATCTATCTTGTTGCGGATGTACTGGGACACAGTGACGTAAATACTACCAAGAAGCATTATGCAGCTTTGGAAGAAGAAAGACGCCGCAGTGTCAGAAACTTGGTAAGACTCAGAAAAGAAGAAGGGGAATAAGAACGGAGTAAGATGGAAAAGGGAAGGCTAAAAAAAAGCCTTCTCTTCTTCTGTCCAACGTCCCTCTTCTTTATACTTCTTCACTCTTCTTTGATAAGAACGTAGAGGGAGTCCGGAATACAAAGCTGTTTCTTTACTGTTATGCTCTTTACGATACAGATAAACGGCTCCTATGCTCTTATGGGTACCGTATTCCCGTTTTTTACCGGCATCTCTCTTCATATGCTTTAGAGATAATTCCAGGCTACAGGAACATTGCTTGTCATCCTTTAAACTTCCCAGGCGCAGTTTAATCCCTTGTTTTTCCAGATGGCTATTCAGCTGTGTGAATTCTTTCTGTAGTTTCTGAAACTCTTCTTCTCCGGCTTTACAGCTGATGGAAAAGCTTTCTTTTATAAATTGACCGATGCCCGGTTCGGACCATTTTTCCAGCATTTTATTCCTCAAAAACGACAATATTAATTTGGTCGCATCTATTTATCAGTTTATAGTCCGACACGAATCAGTCCAATCGCCTTTCCTAAAATCTGACAGTCATTTACAATAATATCTTCCATAGTATCATTCTCCGGCTGTAGACGGATATATCCTTTTTCTTTGTAGAAACGCTTAACCGTAGCACTATCTTCTACCAAAGCCACCACCACTTCACCGTCACTGCAGGTATTTTGCTTTGCAACCATCAGATAGTCTCCATCAAAAATTCCTACATTAATCATGGAGTCTCCCTTTACCTTCAGAATAAAGGTTTCCTGATTCGGTAAAATCTCTGTGGGCAGGGGGAAATGGTCGCTAACGTTCTCTTCGGCAAAGATAGGGGTACCGGCGGCTACGGTACCGATTACCGGTACAGACACCATCTCCTTCATCGTTTCTTCTACTTCCGGAGTTTTTGTAGTAGAGATATCCTTTGTCTTATTGCTTTTAGGAGCTTTTCCGCTATGGCTATGGCTTTTGTCCAAGATCTCTATGGCTCTGGGATGCGAAGGATCCTTACGAATCAATCCTGCCTGCTCAAGATCATTTAAATAACTAAAAACACTGGAAGTGGACTTTAAACCGACCTCTGTGCAAATATCTCTAACAGAAGGAGGATAGTTTCTTATCTGAACACATTCTTTTATGTAGTTGTAAATGGCTAATTGCTTCTCTGTTAAATTATCTTTATTTGGTACTTTTCTTGGTCTTCCCATCCTGGCCTCTTTTCTTAGAATTTAAAACTTAGAAAAAGTATAGCATATTCTTTCTTTTTATGCAAACATTTGTACGAAAAAATCTCCGATGTTTCTTGACTTATAGAAGTCTTTGAAATATCGGAGATTTCTTATATCACACTATAGTATTCCATACAAGCA
>CAUSUG010000286.1:0-2572 GCA_963534765.1 uncultured Oribacterium sp. | reverse complement strand
GCGAACGGATATCTCTACAACAAAAAGCTCTTCCGGCAGGCCGGCATCGAGACGGCTGTAGATTAGCGCATAGAATGCAAAAATGAAGAAATGTGAGGTCTTATAATCCCTTAAAACCCCTGACAAGCGAAGAAATGGCTTGAAATGGGGCTTTTTTAGTGGTAAGGAGGCTTAAAAAACGAGAAAGCTAATGCGAACTTTTAATGCGAACTTGCAAAAAGAAAACAGGTAAAATCGCAGTATTTTTGTGGTGAGATTGATGGTCAACAGGGGTGGTGTTTAAGGTGTTTCAGAAATTGGGAGATATAGCAAGAAAATGGCGAATTCATGCGATTTAAACAGTGTTTAAAGATTCGTAAAAAGGTGTTTAAAAAGACGAAATACTGTGTCTAAGAGAAATTTTTAATGCGAACTAGTTAATGCGAACTAGATATTGAATAAAAACGGAGCGGGGATGTCCCCATATCGGGACGGCAGAACCCGCTCTGTTTTATATTGCAGGAAAGAATTTAACCAACATTTTTCTTTTCCTTTTCTTCAGCCTGAGAGTTGATACGATCAAGCTCCTCATAGATTACGGTATGTATACGATGTTTTCCTCGACTATCCAATTTGGAATAATTGTTTAATAGTTCTGTTTCATCATCAGTTGGATCAATCTCGTTATGTTCCTCTGATATTAGAGATTCTCCTTTTAAAATCCAGTCTACACTACAATTTAATATTTTGGATAAACCTATTAAGGCTGCGGCAGAAGGAAGGCTGTTCCCTTTTTCAATCCCACTCAAATTACCTGTAGAAATCCCAGTCTGATCTTTGATCTGCTGTCCTGTGATTCCTAGAGATTTTCTTCGTTCTGCGATGCGTTTTCCAATTAGGTTATTCATTGAATTCTCCAAGAGACCAATATTAGAGAATCATATTGACAAACCTCTAATATTAGAGATATAGTATGAATGTACTCTATGTACATAAGCAAGTATATCACGAAAGGGAATAACGGAAAACGTTATTTTATAACGAAAACCGTTATTTTTTGAAGCCAGGGAAAGGAGGGACTATGGAGCAACTAAGAATCTTCGAGCATTCCGAGTTCGGAAAAGTGAGAACTGTTCTCCAAAACGGAGAGATCTGGTTTGTTGGAAAGGATATTGCTTCGGCATTGGGATATAGCAATCCCCAGAAAGCTGTAAGAGTGCATATTTCCAACGAAGATAGAGGGATGAACGAAATGGACACCCCCTCAGGACGGCAGCGGATCGTCATCATTAACGAATCTGGGATGTACGCCTTGATCTTCGGAAGCAAGTTGGAGTCCGCGAAGCGGTTCAAGCACTGGGTGACCAGCGAGGTGCTTCCGGCCATCCGGAAGAACGGAGGCTATGGCCATCCGGATTACACACAGCTCATTATGCAGACCGCAACTGTCGTCTGCGGAGAGATGATCCGACAGCTGATACCGATACTGTGTGACATTCAGGGTAAGGGAACCCAGAAGACTGACGGGGTGGAGAACTGCCGGGTCGAAAGCAGGGAGCTGCCGGAAGAATATATCGAGCTTAGGTTTCGGACCGCATGCAAAATCGAGACCTTCCCGGAGGAGATCATACAGCATGTGGACGAGATGCTTATGAAGATGCTGCGGAAACAGGAAATGAACTTCAGCGCGATTTCACGGTACTGCACGATGCAGGGTTATCCTGTCTCGCAGCCTTCCGTAAAAACCTATTACCGGAGACGGTTTCAGAAATAGGGAGGAGGGAAATGAGAGAGAAGAAGATCAGAGACTTCCCCGGCTTCCGGCTTTGGGTACAGATCCGATTGCTGGAGGAGGGCATGACGCAGCAGCAGCTGGCGGAGCAGATGGGTGTGGTCAGGCCGAGAATCACGGAGGCGACCTTCGGAAAGCCCAGTGGCAGGAAGTATGTGCTGCCGATCATCCGGAAGCTGGGAGGAGACGAGAAGGATTTTCAGGAGCTTTTAAAGGTGATTTAAGGAGGATGAAATGAATAAGGAAATTATGATGAAGGCAATTATAGAGGTTGCAGAGAAAGTGCTCGGAGATGAGTCTTTTATGTACCTAGCGAGAAGAAACGGAGATGCCTATCAGTTAAGACTTAAGATGCTGCTTCCCTCCATGGCCGCTTTGATGATCGGAGAGTATGAAAAGAAAATGAGTACCTCTGATGAAGATAAGGAGGCACTCAAGATTGCAATACAGGAGTATGGGATTCCACTTTCTCTGTATCTCGATGACGGAAAGGAGTTTCCAACTATTGTTCCGGAGGGGGCACGGAAAAGGGTGCGGAGACTCACCGAGGTAAAAAAAGATTGTTCTCTTGGACGTTCCTAATTAGTTTTTTCCAGTTTACGAGATTCTTTGCAACGGCCCCAAAGAACTGGGAGGAGTTCCTCGATGCCTGTGAGAAGCTGAAGGCCGCCGGCATCACGCCGCTGACTACAGACGACGCTTACGCGCCGCAGGCCTTCGGAATCCATCTGGCGAGGCTCATCGGGACGGATCAGGTGAAGAAGCTCGTAAAGGACGGAGGCTGGGATCAGGAGGCGGTGC
>CAUSUG010000285.1:0-2573 GCA_963534765.1 uncultured Oribacterium sp. | reverse complement strand
TTATAATATCGTGCACAATAGATTTAATCAAGATTTCCCATCGTATATGTACGAGAGAGGCATTCCCTGCGCACACATAAACATATCTTTTTTCTCCCTCAATATTTTACAAAATAAGCCTTCAAAAAGCTTTCTAAAAGAACAGACGCAATAACAACTATAGCAAGATTCTATATAGAGGTGTATACTTCCTATCGGAACGCCATTGTCATCAAAATCGACTCGGAAAGAAGGCAGAAAAATGAAGAAAATTCTTATTGTAGTAGATATGCAGAAGGACTTTATTGACGGTTCTTTAGGAACAAAGGAGGCGGAAGCCATTGTCCAAAAGGTAAAAGAAAAGATCCTCTCCTATCCCAAAGAGGATGTCTACGCAACCCTCGACACCCATAGAGAGGATTACCTCTCCACTCAGGAGGGAAAAAATCTTCCTGTCTCCCACTGCATTAAGGGAACGAATGGCTGGCAGTTGGATAGCGCTCTTCAAGGCTTAATCTTAGCGGATCATTTCTTTGAAAAGCCCGGCTTTGGAAGTTTGGAATTGGCAAATGCTATGAAAGCCCTCTGTCAGGAACTTAAAAGCAAAGAACAGGATTTCTCCATCGAGCTTGTAGGCTTATGTACCGATATCTGTGTGGTTTCCAATGCCCTTCTTCTAAAGGCATTTTTACCGGAAGTACCTCTCTCTGTGGATAGCCGGTGTTGTGCCGGGGTTACGAAGGAGAAACACGAAGCTGCTCTGGAGACTCTACGGTCCTGTCAGGTGGAAGTGCTATAGGAAAATAACGGGCTATAAGTTATAAGAAGGCACTCTAATGCAGGTGAGTCTGTAATTGGGGCACGCTCTCGCTAACCTCGCCTTCGTAACAGTACTAACTTCAAGCTTCGCTTTAGCTCGCTTTCAGTAAGTACTGACGGGCTCAGATTGCCCCTATTACAGACTCACACTGCATCATTCGCTTCAATTATTGATTTTACAGTTCTTCACTTCGCCGGTTTTTCGCAAGTGTCGGGCTCAGACTACCCCTTATTTAGACCTATATTGCCGAAAATCTATATATTATTTTGATTTTGATAGCCCGTTATGTTTTCTGGTATGAAATTTAGCGTCCGCTTTATTTCTCCAATGCCTGATCCACATCTGCAATGATGTCCTGCACATCTTCAATTCCTACAGACATTCTGATTAGGTCAGGTGATACCCCTGCTGCCAGTAGCTCTTCATCATTCATTTGTCTGTGGGTGGTGGATGCCGGGTGCAGCACACAGGTTCTGGCATCCGCAACGTGAGTTACAATAGCAGCCAGCTTCAGAGAATCCATAAACTTTACAGCCGCTTCTCTTCCTCCAACTACGCCGAAGGAAATTACTCCGCAGGAGCCCTTTGGCAGGTACTTTTTAGCTAATTCATGCTGGCTGTCATTTTCCAAACCGGAGAAGGAAACCCAGGATACCTTCGGATGCTTTTCCAAATGCTTTGCTAAAGCCAAGGCATTTTCATAATGTCTTTCCATTCTTAAGTGCAAGGTTTCCAGACCTACGCCAAGGTAGAAGGAGTTTTGCGGAGAAGGAATGGAGCCTAAATCACGCATCAGGTTGGTGGTCATTCTCACAATATAAGCTGCCTTACCGAAGCTCTCCGTATAGACTGTTCCGTGGTAGGTTTCGTCCGGAGTGGTTAGTCCTGGGAATTTCTCGCTATACTTGGTCCAGTCGAAGTTTCCGGAATCCACAACTGCGCCACCAACCGCATTGGCAAAGCCGTTCATGTATTTTGTGGTGGAGTGTGTCACGATGTCCGCTCCCCATTCAAAAGGTCTACAGAAAATCGGAGTGGGGAAGGTATTGTCCACAATTAATGGCACGCCATGCTTGTGCGCTGCCTTGGCGAATTTCTCGATATCTAAAATTTTCAAAGCCGGATTCGCTAAGACTTCTCCAAAAACCAGCTTTGTGTTGGGACGGAACTTGGACTCCAACTCTTCTGCAGAAATATCCGGATCCACGAAGATCGTTTCAATGCCCATATTTTTCATGGTCTTTGCGATTAAGTTGTAGGTTCCTCCGTAGATTGCGGAAGAAGCAATCACATGATCTCCCGCAGAGGCAATATTGAAGATGGCATAGAAATTTGCAGCCTGACCGGAAGAGGTTAGGATAGCCGCTACACCGCCCTCCAACTGACAGATTTTATTTGCCACAGCATCATTGGTGGGGTTAGCCAGTCTGGTATAGAAATAGCCCGAATCCTTTAAGTCAAAGAGGTCTCCCATTTGCTGGGAAGTCTCGTATTTGAAGGTGGTGGATTGTACGATGGGGACTACTCTGGGCTCTCCCTTTTTCGGCTCATAGCCTCCCTGTACGCAGATGGTATCGATGTTGTAATTTGCCATGATGTTTACTCCTTTACTGTATTTTCACTGTTCTGTCCTATCCGGAAACTGTTTTTTATTCTACCATGGCTATGTTTAATTCGTCTATCATTCTGTATATGACTTTTCCCTAAGATGTACAATATTAATAAATTTTTTGTTCTTTTCTTCAATGTACAACGCATCCCATGCTATACTTAA
>CAUSUG010000284.1:0-2593 GCA_963534765.1 uncultured Oribacterium sp. | reverse complement strand
GGGAGAACAGGACGAAGCCAAGTACAATGACCGTTGGAAGAAAATCAAAGTGTCCTAAACCCTATTTGAAAAAAGATCAAAGTGTCCTAAATCCTATTTGAAAAAAATCTGACAGAACCCCTCTTTATGGAGAAAGTCCATAGGGAGGGGATTTTTCTATTCTTAGAAATTTTAGAAAAGCTTTTTATTCGGAAAATTTTTTGCTAAAATAGGGGCGTTTAGAAACAGCGGAATTCTTTGCAGGAAGAAAGTCGCTTGCGTGTAGCAAAAAGGCAAAAGGGGGAAGAAAAATGCGCTCAAAATATGTAGCATATATCGGTTCTTATTCATACACCGGCTCTGCCAAGGGCATAACCATCTGTGATGTGGATATGGAAAAGGGAAGATTTGAAAAAAGAACAGAAGTGGAGGTAAACAACTCCTCCTACGTGGCGGTTTCTCCCGATAAAAGAACCCTCTATTCCATTGCGGATGAGGGAATTGTTTCCTTCCGCATTTTGGATAACGGAAACCTGAGCAAGTTAAATACCAGAAATATCCGCGGAATGCGCGGCTGCCACCTGGCCGTAGACAAGAAAGGGGAATACCTGATGGTGTCGGGCTACCATGACGGAAAGTCCACCCTGCTCTCTTTGGAAGCGGATGGTTCTGTAGGCCCTATTGTAGACGGCGTTTATGACCAGGGTATCGGTTCCGTGGCGGAGCGTACCTTCCGCCCCCATGTTTCCTGCTCCCGTATGACGGATGACCAGAAGTTCATTTTGGTGGCGGATTTAGGAATAGATCAGGTGAAAATATTTCGTTTCGACAAGGCGGATCGGAAGATGCGACAGGTGGATACTTTGCGATGTGAACTGCAATCCGGCCCAAGACATTTCCGTTTCTGCCCGGACAGGAATTACCTCTATCTTTTGTATGAATTAAAAAATGTGGTGGATGTGTATCATTTTTCCGAGGGAGAGAAGGACTCGGAGGTGAAGCTGGAGAAGCTGCAGACCATTTCCACCCATAACGATAAGGAAAACAACCCCTTAATTGCCGCTTGCCAGATGCGTTTTTCTCCGGATCCGGATGCTTCTCATCTTTTTGTGTCCAATGCGGGAATTAATACCATCACCATCTATGACAGAGATAAAGAGACAGGGCTTTTAACCATGAAGGGAAGCCTTCCTATTGCCGGTGAATATCCTAAGGATTTCTGCATTTTCCCGGATGAAAAGCACCTTGCGGTAGCCAACAATGAAAGCGGTACCATTACCTTTTTCAACATTGATTATGAGCAGGGACTTTTAACCATGTGTGCAAGAGAGCTGGAAGTGGATGAACCAAACAGCATCTGTATGGTAGAGTGTCGGGGGTAAGGAATGGCGGGAAGTCAGTTTGGAAAAATATTTCATATCAGTACCTTTGGTGAATCCCACGGTAAGGCCCTGGGGGTGGTTGTAGACGGCTGCCCCGCAGGGCTTTCCCTGTCGGAAGAGGATATTCAGGAAATGCTGGAACGGCGCCGTCCTGGGAAGAATCTGAAGATGACTCAGAGGAAGGAAGGGGACAAGGTAGAGATTCTTTCCGGTATTTTTGAGGGAAAAACCACCGGTACGTCCATTGCCATGGTCGTGTGGAACGAGGATCAGCGCTCCAAGGATTACGGGGAAATTGCCCATGCCTTTCGCCCGGGCCATGCGGATTACGGCTTTTTTGCCAAATACGGTTTTCGGGATTATCGGGGGGGAGGTCGTTCCTCCGGAAGGGAAACCATTGCCAGAGTGGCGGCGGGAGCCATTGCCAAGAAAATGCTTTTGGAACTGGGGGTTTCCGTCCGGGCCAAGGTCATCGAGCTTGCCGGTATTTCCCTGACAGAAGATCGGCAGAAGGCGGAGCTTTTGGCGGAACAGAAGATTCTCTCCTTAAGGGAGCAGGGGGATTCTGCCGGAGGAGTGGTGGAATGTCTGGTGGAAGGACTTCCTGCCGGCATCGGGGAGCCGGTTTTTGATAAGCTGGATGCCTCCCTGGCAAAGGCCGTGATGTCCATCGGTGCGGTAAAGTCGGTGGAAATCGGAGACGGCATCGAAGTGTCCAAGAGCCTTGGCTCCGAGAACAATGATGCATTTTTCCTTAAGGAAGAGAAAGATTACGAATCAGAAGAGAAAGAGCGGGATGCGGCAGGGAAGGATAGTTGTCCTCATTCCTTGCTAGAAGGAACTACTTCCTTCGAGGGAAAATCGAAAAAGGGCAGCAACCATAGCGGCGGCATTCTGGGGGGAATGAGTGACGGAAGCACCATTCGTATCAGAGCCGGCTTTAAGCCCACCCCTTCCATTTCCAAGCCCCAGCAAACGGTAAATGAAGCGGGAGAAGAAATTACCATCGCCATCAAGGGACGTCACGATCCTACGGTGGTGGAGCGGGCCAATGTGGTGGTGGAAGCCATGACGGCTTTAACTGTGCTGGATGCCATGCTGGAGAATCTCAGCGCCAGATTGGACTATGTGAAACGGGCTTATCGAAGATAAGAACAAATAAAATTTTTTATAAAAATTATAAAAGTTTTTAAAAAATTTTTGCTTATACCGCTTCTCAATAGGAATTGACG
>CAUSUG010000283.1:0-2618 GCA_963534765.1 uncultured Oribacterium sp. | reverse complement strand
CCATTGCCAAGATGGTACACATGGACATTCAAAATTCCAGTCTGGCCTTGGTGTCCATGATGTTTGACTTGATTACCAGAGTTTGCGGAGTCTTTTTGATTATTGCCCTTTTCGACTTTATGTATCAGAAGTGGGAATATGAAAATAACTTAAAGATGACCAAGCAGGAAGTAAAAGATGAGTACAAGATGCTGGAAGGTAATCCGGAAATCAAGGGAAGAATGAAGCAGCAAATGCGTGCCAGAGCCAACCAGCGAATGATGCAGCAGGTTCCGGACGCGGATGTTATCATTCGAAATCCGGAGCACTTGGCCATTGCCATAAAGTATGATCCGGACAAAAACACCGCTCCGGTGGTTTTGGCGAAGGGACAGGATGAATTGGCCCTTCGAATTGTGGCCGTAGGAGAGGCCAATGGGGTAACGGCCATTGAAAACAAGCCTCTTGCCCGGGCAATGTACCCTCTTTGTCATGTGGGCAAAGAAATCCCCGGGGATTTTTACGGGGCTGTAGCGGAAATTTTAGTGTATATCTACCAGAAAGAAAACAGACAGGATATTTTAGAAAGAGCGAAGGAAGATAACAGGGATGGTTAAAAACATTTTGCAAAATGGAGTAGTACTTTTCGTACTGGTTCTCATATTGCTCCTCATTATTCCCCTCCCCGCCATGATGGTTGACGTGGCGATTGTGGTGAATATGGCCATTTCCATGATGATTCTAGTGATTACCATGACGATTCGGGAACCGCTGGAATTGTCTATTTTCCCGTCCTTACTTTTAATTACCACCCTTTTCCGTTTGGGAATCAACGTTTCCACAACCAGAAATATCTTAACCAACGGCGGTTCTTCCGGAGCGATTATCAAGGCCTTCGGAGACTTCGTGGTACGAGGAAACGTGGTAGTTGGTTTGATTATTTACCTGATTATCGTATTGATGCAGTTTATCGTTATTACCAAGGGTGCGGAGCGTGTATCCGAAGTAGCAGCCCGATTTAAATTGGACGCGATGCCCGGTAAGCAGATGGCGATTGATGCGGATCTTTCCTCCGGTATGATTACGGAGCAGCAGGCCAGAGAGCGAAGAGAGAAGATTCAGAGAGAATCCGACTTCTACGGTTCCATGGACGGTGCTACCAAGATTGTAAAGGGAGACGGTGTCATGTCTCTCATCACCACCGCCATCAACCTGGTGGGTGGTAGTATTATCGGTATCGTTCAGTCCGGACAGCCGGTGGCTACCGTGCTTTCTACCTATTCTATCGCAACCGTGGGAGACGGTCTGGTAGGACAGATTCCTTCTCTTCTGATTTCCGTTTCCACCGGTATGATCGTAACCCGTGCAGTATCCGAAGGCTCCTTAAATGAGGACGTTTCCAAGCAGTTCACCCAGCAGCCCCGTTCCATGATGATTACGGGAATTGCCATGGGCGTACTGATGCTGATTCCGGGAATGCCGATTTTACAGATTATTCCCGTTGCCGGAGGCTTTATTGCGGCAGGCTACTTCCTGGAAAAGAGAATCAAGGAAGAGCCGGAGCGGGCAAGGACGGAAGGAGAAGGTTTGTTACCCAGTATGGAAGCGCCTCCCCAGCCCCAGGAAGCCCAGGGAGAAGCAGCTTCGGCTCCTGCAGAATCCGAGGAGGATTACTTCAAGGATGTTAATAATGTCTACAACCTTCTACAGGTGGAGCCCATTGAAATGGATTTTGGCTACAGCTTGATTCCCTTGGCGGATGAGTCCGTAGGAGGAAGATTGATTCAGAGAATCGTCATTTTCCGAAGACAGTATGCTCAGGATATCGGCTTTGTGGTACCCTCCATCCGTCTAAGAGATTCCTCCAGCCTGGGAACCAATGAATACAGCATTAAGATTAAGGGTGAGGAAATCGCCAAGGGTGAAATCCTGACAGACTATGTACTGGCCCTGGAGCCGGACGATGTGGAGGATGCCATCGACGGAATTGAAACCATTGAGCCGGCCTACGGTATCCCCTCCAAGTGGATTCGACCGGAAAACCGGGAGAGGGCGGAGCTTTACGGCTACACGGTAATCGATCCTCTGTCCGTAATGCTTTCCCACTTATCGGAAACCATTAAACGGCATGCCTATGAGTTGATGACCAGACAGGAAGTGGTTCGTCTGGTGGAAAACCTAAAGAAAACTGCGCCGGAGCTTTGTGAAGAAGCCTTTCCGGGAGTTATCAGCTACAACCTTTTGCAAAAGGTACTGACTACCCTTTTGAGAGAAGGCGTTTCCATCAAGGATTTGGAAACCATCGTGGAGACCATGTTTGAATGTATCAGCGAAACCGGCTTACCGGTGAAGGATACGGATCAGATTGTGGAAAAGGTTCGTGCTTCATTAAAGAGAACCATTACCAGAATGTATTGTGAAGATGGGAACATGAAGGTGATTACCTTGGATGCCGGCCTGGAGAGAACCATGGTAAATTCTCTGGCCAGAGGAGAAAATGGCCTTTATCTGGCGTTAAGCCCGGAGCTGTTACAGAGTCTGATTCGTCAGGTGGCGGAGGAAAGCAGAAAGTTTAATAATTTATCCAGTCCTCCTTTGATTCTCACCTCCCAGGTGATGCGAATTCATTTCTATCATCT
>CAUSUG010000282.1:0-2623 GCA_963534765.1 uncultured Oribacterium sp. | reverse complement strand
TTGAAGTTAGTACTGCTACGAAGGCGAGGTTAGCGGGAGCGTGCCCCGATTATAGCCCTATACTGCATTAGAGCGCAGCTTTATAAATAGAGTCCTTTTCTTTTTAAAGGGTTTAATTCCAACAGTGTTTTGATATCTTTTCTGTTCAGTAGCAAAGAAAATAGTATATAGCAGATTGCCCCCAGGGGGATGAGGGCTATGAGTTGCCATAGTTCTGTCATTCCTCTTTTTTCTAACAATTCTTGAGTCAGATAGACAATTCCCCCCATTAGGAAAGATGCGGTAAAGGAAGCCAGGCAGTCTTTTACTTGAGAGAGGAAGCCATATTGTATCAGCTTTTCATTGGGTTTGGCGTTTAAATACAGGCAGAGGACTTCTCCTACATTTTTCCCAAAGAGCATGACGAAGATCCCAAAGGGAAAGGTGAGGAGGAGAATGCCTATGCCTAAAATCTTCTTGATGATCTCCAGCTTCAAAAATAAATCCGAGCGTCCCTGACTGTTCATGAGCTGGAGATTACACATGTGAAGGGGC
Source organism: uncultured Oribacterium sp. (assembly GCA_963534765.1). Classification (GTDB taxonomy): domain Bacteria; phylum Bacillota; class Clostridia; order Lachnospirales; family Lachnospiraceae; genus Oribacterium. Next base: position 2,089 of record CAUSUG010000282.1, on the reverse strand, counting down.
AGGAATAGATAAGTCACGGAAAGAAAGCGAAGATATGGAAGCATGCCTATCCATTTCTTTGTGAGCAGTAAGATAATAAAGGGCTTTGCCACTGCCATCAGGCCAAAGAGTATGGGAAACAAGAGGAAGGCGGAAAAACGAATGGTTTTCCTGGCCATTTCCTGTAAGGCATCCTTTTCCTCCTGCATCTTGGAAAAAGCGGGAAACATTACTCCTGAAATCATGGTGGAAAGGGTAGATGACAGGAGCTTTGGAAACATTTCTCCTCGATTGTACAGAGCCAGCTCCTCTACCTTGTAGCGTTTTCCAATGACTAGGCCATAGATATTTTGCCAAATCTGATCCAAGAGTCCGGAAAAAAGGATTTTCCAGCCAAAATGAAAAAGGGCAGAGAGGGAGGAAAGCTTAAATAAAAGCTTCGGTCTCCAAGGAAGGCATAAGAATAATATCAGCATGGTAAAAAAGTAGTAGGAAATCTGCTGATAAGCCATAGCAAAGGAGCCATAGCCCCGATAAGCTAAAAACACTGCCAGCACTCCGGAAAAGAGGGAGGAAAAAAAGCTGGCTAAAAAAATCGGTCGAAATTGCAAAGCCCTTCCTGCATAAGCCATTTGGATGGAAATGACTGCACCGGGGAAGAGCAAAATACTCATTTGCCGTAAAAGGGACTCTAAAACCGGGAGATGATAAAACTCCGCCACAAAGGGGCTGATGCCATAGAACAAAAGATAGATTCCTCCGGATAAGGCCAAGGTCAGATAAAACACCGAGGAATAATCTTCCTCTTTGATTTCTTTTTTCTGCATCAGCGCCTGAGAAAAACCGGATTGAATAAAGGTATTGGCAATGGTGATAAAGATGCTGATGACACTCACCGCCCCTACCTCTTCCGTATCCAAAATCCGAAGGAGAAACAGGGAGAAAATCAGCTGTATGCCCTGGTAAGAAATCTGCTCTAGGAAGCGCCAAAAAAGGCCGGAAAGAATTTTCCCCTTCCACCCCTCTTTGTTTTGCGTCACTTCTCCCATGGCATTCTCCTTTAATTCCTTATTTTACTTACTGATACGCTTAGTGTTTTACTTAGCATCTTTCTTCTATATTACCGCTTCCGCTCTAGGCGAAACAAATTCTTCTTTTTAATGCTTCCACGCTATTCCGAACAGACTCTCCTTTTTAACGCTTCCGCTCCATACCGAAGCTTTTCTGTAGAAAATGATAAAGCTTAGGACAAAACTGTTCCAATCGAAGCAGAGCTCTCTTCCCAAAAGACATTTCTTGTAAATAGTTTCTATAGTCCTTCTGATAAATTTCGGAAAAATCCCTAAGATTCAGCGCAATGGAAAAGCTGAGTCTATTGATAGCTTCATCTACTTCCAAGCGATATTTTCCTTTGGACTCCTCTAAGAAAAGCTTATAGCAATGCTTCATTTCCGAAAGATATTTTTCCTGCTGCTGCCGTCCTTTTTCCCTTTCCGTCCAGGAGCTTTGCAAATGAAAACGATAGGCAGTGTATTCCTCCGGCAAGTATACCGCCTTTCCGGCCAAGGCCGCCATCAACTCTATAGGTCTGTCTCCCACCGGACAGGCATAGTAAAAGTCCGGAAGCTTTTCAATTAAGCTTCTTCTAAAAAACATTGAGGAAAAGGCAATCCCCTTAGGATGATTGATTAGCTCCCTTCCTTCCAATATTTTCCTCTCCAAATAGGGACGAAGTAAGTCTTTTGGGCCTTCCCTGCCGTCGGGAAGCAAAACCTTTGCCGGATGAAAGCAAAGAACAGCCTCTTCTTCTCTTTGCAAGGCTTCCATCTGCTTTTCCAGTTTATCTTCCCGAAGGTAAAAATCATCCCCGTCAATCACGGTAATAAATTCCCCCTTGGCTCTGGGAAAGTTAAAAATTCCGGTAATATTTCTTTTCCCTTGGGAATACTGATTTTCTGTCTGTAAGATAGGAAAAAGAATCTCCGGATATTTCTCCTGATAAGAACGGATAATCTCCTGACTTCCGTCGGTGGAAGCATCATCATGGAGAAGGATTTCCAAAGAAAAATTCCCTTTTTGGGAAAGAATACTGTCTAAACACTTTCCGATA
>CAUSUG010000281.1:0-2638 GCA_963534765.1 uncultured Oribacterium sp. | reverse complement strand
CCGGCAAGACCAAGTTCTTCCACACCTTCCAATCCGGGAACCGTTTTGGGAGAAAGTCGTCCGACAGCTTCTACCCCTGCGGGTGAAGTTTTAGGAGAAAATCGTGAAACTCCTGTAGCGGAAACCGTTGAGAAAAAGCAGGGAGCTGTATTGGGAGAGTCCCGTCCAAGCGTAAAGGGCGTATCCGACCGAGCATCCGTAGCAACCGGAGATTATAACTTTACAGGCCTTTGGGCTTCCCTTTTTGGAATCTCCTTAGCGGCATTAGCAGGCTTTGTGGTTCTTCAGAAGAAAAAAGAAAATTAATATGCCGATAGTCATTTTTTCTGTATCTAGTACATTTTACTGTTAATACGGAAAAACACGAATATCATTAGAGGAATAATAAACCGTTGTAGAACATGGAAAGAACAGTTCTGCAACGGTTTATTTCTTAACGAGTATCGCTCGCGTAGTGTGCGGTATCTCGTTTTGTGAATTAAGATTTGACTTATTAACTTTTTTTCCTTAGTATAGTGTTTATAGTTATTTTAATTTTTTAAAGCAAAAACAGGAGAAATAGAACAAGAGTATCAGCTGCTTTGTATAAATTTCTTCTGTTTTGTCCTGTAAATGCTTTAAAAAGACAGATGGAAAGTTTAAAAAGCTTTTCTAAACACAGGGAGAATGAAAATGAAGAAGAAAAACTTAAAAGTACAGGTAGCTGCATTAGCTATGACAGGAGCAATGGTTGCGATTCCTATGAATGCCAGAGCTGAGGAAGTAAATCCTGCTTCAGCGGCAACGACAGGAACAATGGAAGTAGCGGCAGAAGCTGCAACAGGAGTGACATCGGGAGCAGCGGCAGAAACTGCAACAGGAGCGATAGCAGGAGTAGTGGCAGAGGCTGGAACAGGGGCGACAGTAGCAACAGCCCCAGGAGCGGGAACAGCCAGCGGGAGAGAAGGGGCAGTTGTTACTGTAGAGGAAGCGGCAGTGGATCCCGGTACCACTGCACCGAACAATGTGAATACCGTGCTGTCGGAGGATCAAAAGCAGGGAACAGACATTTCCACACATGCAGATATTACCCGTGGAGGGCAAGCTAGACCTGTGATTCACGTAGATACCACTGTGACAGCAGAAGATGCCAAGGGAGAGAAGACCATTGTGGAAAGCCATCCCGGAGTCGAAGATAATGTAATTACCAGGCTTAAAAACAAAGATGTAGTTCTCCAAGGGGATCTTTCCATCAAAAAGGATGAGAGTACAGAAGCTTATGACAGTACCAATACTGCAGCACATCCGGTGAATAAGGAAGATAGCTATTCTCTGAAGGCGGATTTGGATGTGTCTCCAGTGACTAACGCCATTAATGCGTCTTCCGGAATTATACCGGGGTCGAATGATATTTTTGTAAACAATTTAGAGACAGGCCTTCGCTCCACATTTACTTTGGGAGATGACCTGGAGGGAAGCTTCCATCTCCCAACGGACTTAGAGGATGCCAAGAAGCATTATGAGCTAAGTTCTGCGGACGGAAATCCCATGATTTATCGCATTAATTATGGAAAATCTTCCTTTTCCAAGAAGAAGGTAAGCCTTGTTATGGATTTAGATTTAACCCAGATGAAGCCATTGGCGAAGCAAGGCTCCGATGAAAATGCGGCTAACGAAAGAATCTACGGCAAAGATCCTGTTACCGGCAAAGCATACCCTATTGAAAACTTTAATCCCTCTCCTGCTACAGGAAGACATGCAACTACCAGTGTTTTTGGAAATTTGCAGGAGCTTATTAACAATTCTGCCCAAAAGATTCAGCTGGTAATGAAAGGATTAAAAATCAATGCCACCTCTTCCAATAGAGTAGAAACGGAAACGGAGACAGAAAAGAACATTAGCACAGAAGGAAGTATTGCCGGAACTTTAGTAGGATATATGAAGTCTGATTTATGGTATGTTTATTCTTCCGGTAATACCTCTTATGTTTGGGGGGCAGTGCAAAATGATGCCGGTAGAGACAAGGTATCCGGTCAAGGAAATGACAAGGTTCTTCTTACCGTAAAAATGAACACAGTAGAGCCGAAGAGCAATCCGGTGCAGCCTGTAAACCCTGTACAACCGGTAAATCCCGTTAACCCGGAGCAGCCAGCACAGCCGGTAATTCCCGTAACTCCTGAAACTCCTGTTGTACCAGCTCCTCCTACGAATCCTAGTATTGGCGGAACAAGCAATGGCGGCGGTGGAAGAAGCAGTTCAAGAGTGACTGTAAGCACTGTCAGCAATGCACCTTCCAATCCCGGAATCGTTTTGGGAGAAAGCCGTCCAACAGCTTCTACACTAGGCGGTGAAGTTTTAGGAGAAAATCGTGAAACACCTGTAGCGGAAACCGTTGAGAAAAAGCAGGGAACTGTATTGGGAGAATCCCGTCCAAGCGTAAATGGCGTATCCGACCGTGCAACCGTAGCCACCGGAGATTATAATTTTACAGGCCTTTGGGCTTCCCTTTTCGGAATTTCATTAGCATCCTTGGCAGGCTTTGTGGTTCTTCAGAAGAAAAAAGAAAATTAATATGCAGATAGTTATTTTTTCTGTATTTAGTATATTTTACTGTTAATACGGAAAAACACGAATATCATTAGAGGAATAATAAACCGTT
>CAUSUG010000280.1:0-2643 GCA_963534765.1 uncultured Oribacterium sp. | reverse complement strand
CTGCTGCACAGACCATTGCGTTCTTACAGGATAAGGTAAAGGAAGACGGTATTCCGGTGGTATTCCATATTGAAATGAGTAACGAGGATATGGTAAATGCCATTTGTAAGGATACGGGAGCCAAGAAAATGCTTTTGAATGCGGTACACAATGTGACTGATGAGGATTTCAAAGCAGGCAAGACCTATGTGGACTTAATGAAGCCGAATGTAGAGGCATTGAAGGAGGCACTGAATTAATGAGTTATTTTTCCCTAAACAAGATTGGCTTTTCCTATGAAGGGAAGGTGGTATTAGAGGACATTCATTTTTCCGTGGAAAAGGGAGATTATCTTTGTATCGTGGGGGAAAACGGAGCCGGAAAAAGTACCCTTTTAAAGGGCATATTAGGGTTGAAAAAGCCCGGTGAAGGAGAAATCATTCTGGGGGACGGCCTGAAAAGGCAGGATATCGGATATCTTCCCCAACAGACGGAAGCGCAGAAGGATTTCCCTGCCAGTGTTTACGAGGTGGTGGAGTCCGGATGCCTAAACAAGCTTTCCTTATTTCCCTTTTATCGTAAGGAAGATAAGAAGCGGGTAGAGGATGCTATTCGTTTTTTAAACATTGAGAATTTGAGAAAGTCCTGCTATCGGGAGCTTTCCGGCGGACAACAGCAAAGGGTTCTTCTGGCAAGAGCCCTTTGCGCCGGCTCCAAGCTCTTGATTTTGGATGAGCCTGTGGCAGGTTTGGATCCTAAGGCCCAGACAGAGCTCTATGATTTAATTGACAGATTGAATAAGGAATTAAAGATTACCATCATCATGGTTTCCCATGATGTGAAGGAAATAGTACAAAGAGCAAAGCATATTCTCCATTTGGCCCATAAGCAGTTATTTTTCGGAGAGGCGGAAAAGTATAGAGAGTCGGAGCTTGGAAAAAGTTTTGTGAAGGATTTGGAGGGCTAAATGTTTAAGGTTTTAGGGTCGATGCTTTCCTACGATTTTATGATTCGAGCGATTATCGTAGGTTCTCTGGTTTCCCTGTGTTCTACACTTTTGGGAACCAGTCTGGTTTTAAAAAGATATTCCATGATTGGGGATGGCTTGTCCCACGTGGGCTTTGCAGCCTTGGCAATTGCCTATGCTCTGCAATTAGCCCCTATGTCCGTGTCTATTCCTGTCTGTGTGATTGCGGCATTCTTTCTTTTACAATTGGAAGAGAATTCTAAAATTAAAGGGGATGCGGCTACCGCCTTACTCTGTAGCGGAGCTTTGGCGGTGGGGGTGATGACGATTTCACTAACCACCGGCATGAATACAGATGTTTGTAACTATATGTTTGGTTCCATCCTGGCCATCAGCCCCTCGGATATGCGACTTTCCGTGATTTTATCCGTGGTGGTGCTTTTCCTTTATATTTTCTTCTATCCCCGTATCTTTGCGGTGACCTTTGATGAGAATTTTGCGAAAGCCAGCGGAACCAATACCCGTTTCTACAACATGGTTTTGGCCTTACTGACCTCCATCACCATTGTGTTGGGAATGCGAATGATGGGAACGCTTTTGATTTCCAGTCTGATTGTTTTCCCCTCCATTACGGCTATGCGGGTTTGTAAGAATTTTTTGGCCACCATTATTCTGGCCTCCCTTTTGTCACTCTTTGGATTTTTTGTGGGAATGACTCTGTCTTTCCTTTATAGCATTCCTACGGGTGCTTCCATTGTGGTGATTGATATTGTGTTATTCTTCCTATTTTGTGGGATTGAAGCAATCCGGAATAGAAAGGGATAGAGGATAAGAAAATGAAATTAAGCAGAAAAATGAATACAAAAGATGAGAAGGCCTTAGGGCCTTTTCGCATTTTCGGAAAAAACGGAAAAGCAAAGCCAGGCATTCCTGTGAGACGAGCTTGCCTTCTTCTTGCCCTTTGTGCAGGAACTTTGGTGGCTTGTAAGGAAAAGGATGCCGTGCGGAAGACTCCGGGAAAGGTGGAGAGTACGGAAAGCACTTCCGCTGTATCCGAAGAAGAAGCAATGTCTATGGCGGCGGCTTTGGATGCCTTAGAGTCTAAGGATGCTGCATCTGTGGCGGCGGAAAATACAAATCCCTCCTCAGAAAGTAAAATTGCCGGAAGCACCAATTCCGCAGAAAGCGTGAAGGAAACCGATGAGCAGGGAAGAACCTATCCCATAGACGACTACCCCTATAATCCTAAGGAAGACAGAGGAAAGTATTCTTTGGAGAAGCCGGATATTGTGGTGGGAGATAAACTCTATGCCACCCAGATTAATGACTGGTACAAGAACTTTCAGGATTATGAAGGAAAGACGGTCAGCATTGAAGGCATGTATATGAATTTCGGAGGCTATACCCTGGTGGGAAGAAACGGCCCCTCCTGCCCTTATTGTACCGGTGGTTATGTGAATTTTGAATTCAAAACCGACCTGGATCTTTCCGGATTGGAGTCGGAAAAGTCTTGGATTCGGGTAAAGGGCGTTCTCAGGCAGGGAAAGTATTCCATTTCCAAGGATGTTTCCCAGTTAATTTATTATATTGAGGCTTTGGAAGTGGAGAAAATGGATAAGCCCGGAGTGAACCCTATAACAGACTAATTCACGCTCGGTTAGTTTAATATAACTTTTATACTTTTCTTTTTCCTTATC
>CAUSUG010000279.1:0-2644 GCA_963534765.1 uncultured Oribacterium sp. | reverse complement strand
AGGGGTCATAGGCATCTCCCTCAATACAGGCAAAGATCTCTAACTGCCTTGCCTTTCCGGGTAGATACAAAGTTCCCGTCTTATGTTCTTCAAAATAACTGTTATCGATGAACTCCATCACATCTCCGTACATTCCGCCATTGTCCATATGATGTCCATAGGTCAGAATATAGGGGTCGGAAAAATCCGGCGCATTGTGATAGCTCATAAAAATGGATCCGGATAGGGAAAAGTTTCCCTCCACATCCTTATTGACGTATTCCATATCATCCTTTCCCTGTACCATAGGGTAGTCGATATTGGTTCCGTCCAGGGTAATCCAAGCTCTGGTATCTTTGTTTAAGGCTAAGAGTTCCTCAAAGCTTAGACTGCCATCCTCACTTACTACTGGTTTTAAGGACATTAAGTCATTGTTTAAAAATCCTTCTTGCATGGTCATATAGGTGTACCAAAGGGAAAATCCCCCGTAGCTCATGAGTAGAATCATTAGAATGGCAGCTAAGATGGTAATCATGCGATCTCCCAGCCTTGCCGCTCTCACCGCAATGTTCATATTTGCCTCTCTACTCTTGTATCCCGGGATACATGCAATACTTTTGTTCCCGAAAATCTCGCATCTATCCGGGATGACCGGGATGGATTGGGGAAAAAAGGGATGAAGAAGAATCCGGGGAAAAGAAAAACCCTAAGGCTTTCCTTTTCCCGCCTCCTCTATCCTAAGAAGGGATAGACGACTTATTCCTCTTCCTTCTTCCGGTTAAAGAACATGAAGCCCATGCTTCCTGCCACTGCCAACATCATGGCATAAGGAGCTACCGTCAGTACTACACCGGTTGGTGTGATTTCATCGATGTGGTTGTGGTAAGCCACATGACTGTCCTTCTGTGCTAAGCTCTTATCTCCGCCTCTTTCTGTAGAGTCATGTGTCGGTGCCACTATTTCAGTGGTTACCGCTGCAGTATCCGGAACATCATGTGCCACATCCTCGGAGAAGCGCACATCGGACTTAATGGTTAAAGCAGTATTGTTGTTCTCCTTTACATTATAGGTAGTGGTTTTTGGCAAACCGATGATTTCCAAAGATTGTCCGTCCTTCAGCTTTGCGCCTAATCCGGGGATTTCACTGGCCTTCTTAACGGTATAAGCAGTTGCTCCCGGCATCTTTACCTTAACCTGCAAATCCGCGTTGTCAAAGTTGACTGCTCCTGCTTTGTTATGAAAAAGGTTGACGGTGAAGGGAAAGAGATTATCCTTATTAATCATTCCGCTGATTTTCTTATCCACCTTCAGCTTTCTCGGGGTGTAACGGGTATATCCCTGAGGAGTATCTTTCTTGCCCTGTTTATTTCCATCTCCATCAAAACCGCTGTTCTTGTCTCCGGTATGCTTATTTCCGCTTTGATTGTTGGCAACCAAGGTATCTCCACTGTGGAGAACATAACCGTAAATCTCTCTGTCAGCACTGCCATCCTTCAGACGTACATACACATCCAGGAAACGCTGAGTCTGGTAGGGTTTTTCCACATTATCCACCATAACCTTCATAGCTTCCACGTCTCCGCTGTTTGCTCCTGATGCAGGTCCTTCCGTCACCACAAAGCGATATACTCCCGGAGTAGTAAAGGCAGCAGGCTTAAAGCTGATTTTTACTCCGTCTTTAAAATCCTTTAATGTACTTCCTTCCGTGCCGGCAAGGTTAAAGCTGTTGGCCTTAAATTCCGCCTTTAAATCACTGTTTCCCGTATCAATCTGAGAATCCTGTCCGGCTAAAACAATCATTTCCTGATTATTTTTATCTACAATTTTTGTTTTACCTACCTCAAATGCTGCTGATTCGGAAGCTCCGCCGACATTAATCTTCTGGTTGTTTGTGACTCCTGCAACGCCGTATGTCCATACCACATCCGGCTGGTCTACCATTTCATTGTTGTCAGTCTCTACACGGATTACCTTATCAAAGGAAACGGAATTTCCTAATGTCTCTAACTTTCCAGCGGCATTTGCACTTACACCTACGTTAGCTTCATCCTTTCCATAATATACATTTAAGTTCGGATCAGTCTTGTTGACACTGGTGCTGGATGCGAATACCGGTGCGGCGGTGGAAAATACCATCATTCCGCTTAATGCCAATGTTGCTAATCTGTTCATGTTCTTCTTCATCATTAATTATCCCTCACTTTGCGTTCTTTATAAAAAATGTCTATGCAGACAGTTTTTTCATACTCTTTTTGCTTTCGTTTGCTTTCGTTTATTTTCTTACTAAGAAGAAATTCTTCTCTTTCTCCTTAGAAAAAGGAGCTATGCTTTTATAAAGTTTTAAGGGGACGGGGGAATCTCACCACGGGCTCTTCTTTTTCTCAGCGCCCTCGGTTCAGGCATAAATAGTGCTGAACTCTCTTTGCCGTATATTCTGTGCTCCCACGGGTGTTCCCCGGTCCTCTTACCGTATTTTCGAAAGAGTAGAGTGTATTGCAGCTACCCTCTTAAGCTCTTCCCGCCGGCGGTGCTTTTCCGCCTTTCTCTCCCCTCTTCGGGGGCTTTTCTCTGATTCCTCTATTTCTTATCTTCCTCATTTTTATAGCTCCTTTTTTTCTTAAATTATTTTGCTATGTATGTATATCTGTCTCTTATACACATCTCC
>CAUSUG010000278.1:0-2646 GCA_963534765.1 uncultured Oribacterium sp. | reverse complement strand
CCAGTAGAAGAAGCTTTTTCAGTAATGAACAGTACATATTCATTAATTTTTGCAGGATAAAGCCTGTTGATACTCTGCTGCATTTTGCTGTAGTGCGACAGGGGATTATCATCAGGAGTGTCAATATCTTTAGTTGTGACAGCTGATATATCCAGTACAGGTTGTTTTTTTATGTCAAAGTTGATACCTGCTCTGCTATAGGTATTATGTATATTTTTTGCTATTGTATCAAGTTCAGCCTCAGAAGCCTTATCAAGAGGCACGAGGGATAGATTGACATTTTTCGGTTCTAGATGTACAAGTCTAAAAGAACCGATGATTTTTTGTTTCGCCTCTTTTAGTTCTTTTTGTTTCTTATCTTCTTTGTTTGTTTTTTGCTGATTTTCACTAGGGAGCAGCACCGCCATGATTTCTTCTTCTCCATAGCTGAAAACCCCCTTAAGTTCGAGCTTGTATTCTCTTTGGTTTCCAGTATTAGAGATTAATTCAGCGTTGATGAGTTTTCCGCTTCCTAGGACTTTAAACTCTATTTTCGCCTCTTTTAGTTTCGGGTCCTCTATGATGATTCTTGCTCCGATGAATTCCTTCTGTCCTTTTACTACCGCCTTGTAAGGAATGACGATGTTTCTTCCTTTGGTATCTTTTACCTGCGGATATCTATCGAAAGGAATTTTTGTGATATCAGGTGTATCAAAATAGAAACGGGAGTCCTTCATTGAGATCCACTTTATGGCCACCCCATTAGCGGAGTACTGTGTAATCTCAGAGATATTTCCTGAAGCAGAAGTTTTTACCCCTTCAGTATTGTCAGCATTAGATTTTCCAGATTTCGCGATTTCTTCACCTTCAGTGACCGTTCCCTGCTCATCTACCTGCCATATTTTTCCGCTGCTGTCAGTGATGGTGTAGTCTCTTCCCGCAGGGAGTTCCTGCACAGGACCTTTGTTTTCTCCATTGGGGTCTATACCTACTATTCTCAGTACCCCAGGAGCAGGAGTCATCACTAATGTAATTTTCTCTATTTCATAGTTTATTTTTATATCTTTTATTCCTTTGTCTCCAAAGATTTCTCCCAGTCCAGCAGAAGCATAGTGTACGGCAGATTCATTGGCATCATACTCTGTTTCTACGGTACCATTGATGAGTTGTTTGTCGGAGTTGAGCTGGATATTATTAAATTTTACTTTGATTTTGGTATCAGCAAGATAAGGCACCTGAATAAAGCCTTCACCGGTGTAGTTTCCAGCGGTTCCTTGAGCTGTGATTACCGTCACGGGGAAGTCTCCTGCGGTGAAAACCTCGTTAGGCGTGAGCTGTCTGTCGTAAGGTTTTTTGTTTGCTAAATCTACATGGGGCATTACCCCGCACTGAGCTGAGTTTTTATTTTGGTTAGAGAAGCTGGTGGTAAAATACTGCACACCGCTGTAGGCAAAGGCATCTGCTTGAGATAAATCATTAGGGTCAAAACTTTTGTTTTCCCCGCAGACCGCTCCTACACGGTATTCATATTCTGTATTGTTTTCAAGTCCAGAGAGAATGGCAGAAGTCTGATAGGAAGTTTCAGAGAGCCAAGGGGATGAAGCCCCCTTTTTTCTGTATTCTACACGAAACTGTTTAGAGGAAGCTCCTTGGAGCGTCCATTGTATTTCTGCTCTTCCCCTTGCGGTAGTTTTTGCCATCAGGAAAGCAGGAACGGGGCAGTTTTCTACATAATCAAAGAAGAATATTTCAGAGAGCCCATTGTTTTTATAAACCCCGCCTTCTTGTATTGGGCTGTGGTTATATTGAGGGGTTCCCGATACGGCTTGTACCTGCCAAGCGTATCTTTTTCCTGGTATGAGCTGAGTTTTGTCTACTCCGTAGTAAAGAGAAGGGGCAAAGCTTTCTTCTTTCCAGAGTACTCTTGCCGCGAGGAAAGCAGACACAGGGTCTCTTTGTTTGTCCCAAATTTCTTTTAGGGTAAAGATGTATTTAGTATTAGGAGCGAGCTGCCTTGGAGACCAGTTAAAAACGACGCCTTGGAACTCTGCTTTTTTTGTTACTTTTTCTCCTTTTTGTGGGAGGTTGAGGAAAGGCGGCTCGTAAAGTACCTGATAAACGGAGGCACAAGATTTTTGCGAGAGGTTGTTTTTAGTGTAGAAGTCGTAAGCTTGAAAGCAGTATTGGTAAAGTCCATCAGGGAGTGCTCTAGCGTAGTTTGAAGGACTGATACCAGAGAGGTTTTCGAGTTTAAATAGAGGTTTTAGGTCTAAATTGGACAGCGAAATGGGGCTTCCAGGATGGAGCATGAAAGGATCAAGACCATTTACGAAGGGAGCGGAAACAGCGATGACTCTTCCGCCGCTTTCTAGAGAGAACTTGATGCCGGTTTTGTGAGGGGGCTCCAAGAGGTCAGTCATGAGGACTTGGAGCTGTAGTTTAGGTTCAGAGTTTAGTGCATAGTCAGAGAGCCTGACATTATAGGGCGGGAAGACTACAGGAACCAAACGAACAGGATACTGCTGGGCGAAGCATAGGAGTAGCCCAAAAAGTAAAAATAATATGGATAGATACCGTTTCAAAACCAGCTTAATCAGGGATAAATTATAGAAATAAAGGCGTTTTTATAAGAAGTACGACTATATTTTGATAATCATTTTGTTTAAA
>CAUSUG010000277.1:0-2656 GCA_963534765.1 uncultured Oribacterium sp. | reverse complement strand
GTGTAGGACATCTGGTCAGTATGAGCTATCCGGAGGTCTATGACGAGAAATACAAGAGCTGGCGTATGGAAACCCTTCCCTTCCTTCCCAAGGAATTTCTTTATGAAGTAATTCCTTCCGTTAAAGAGCAATTTCAACAGGTTACCGGCCTTATGGAACGGGAAGATATCGGCTGCATTTATGTCTGTACCGACTCCGGACGGGAGGGAGAATATATTTACCGCTTGGTAGCTTCCTTTTGCAAGAATTTAAAGGCGGAGGAAAGGCGAGTTTGGATTGATTCTCAAACCAAGGAAGAGATTCTTCGAGGAATTCGGGAAGCAAAGGCGGAGTCCGCCTATGACTCTTTAGCCAAAGCCGCCTATTTACGAGCCAAGGAAGATTATCTTATGGGAATTAATTTTTCCAGAGTATTGACGCTAAAGTATGGCAGAGCCTTGGCAAAAAGCCTTGGCAAGGAAAAAAGCGCCCTGATTGCCGTGGGGCGAGTGATGAGCTGCGTTTTGGCCATGATTGTCCAAAGAGAGTGGGAAATCCGTCGTTTTCAAAAGACTGTCTTCTATAAACCTATGGGGGATTTTTCCCTGGAAGAGGAAGGAGAAGCCGGTCTTCTTTGCGAGTTTCGAAGCAGAGAGGAAAGTCCTTATTATAAAGAGAAGGATTTATACAAAAATATCGGCTTTCTACAAAAGGAAAAGGGAGAAGAATTTTTGGGGGTATTTTCCCCTCTACCTAGAGAGGGAAGAGTGACTGCTCTGGAGAAAAAGAAGGAAAGCAAAAATCCTCCTCTTTTATACAATCTGGCGGAACTTCAAAACGAATGCTCAAAGTCTTTAAAGATTAGTCCTGACGAGTGTTTAAAGCTTGTACAGGAACTTTATGAAAAGAAAATGTGTACCTATCCCCGTACGGATGCCAGAGTATTATCCACTGCGGTAGCCAAAGAAATCGGAAAAAACATTCAAGGGCTTCTGTCTTTTTCGCCCTATGCAAAGTATGCCAAAGAGGTTCTTGCTATGGACAGTGTGAAATCCATTGCCCGTTCCCGCTATACAGACGACAAAAAAATTACGGATCACTATGCCATTATTCCCACGGGGCAGGGAGCAGGACAATACAATTCCCTTTCCTATCAGGGAAAGAGAGTATTGGACTTTATTATTCGTCGTTTTCTATCCATCTTTTATCCTGCTGCCGAGTATAAAAAAATTGCTTTGGAAATAGAGGTTTTGGGAGAGTGCTTTACCGCCAACGAAAAAGTCTTGGTGAAGGAAGGCTACCTTTGTCTCTATCAAAAGAAAGAGAAGAATAAAGATGCATCAACCGGAGATCTTGCCGGAAAAGAAACCGGACAGGATTCAGAGGAAATGGATGCAGAAGAAGCTGTTACGGAAAATGGAAATCCCAAGCTTTCCGAACTGAAAAAAGGGGCTAAGCTTTATTTACAAGAGCTTAAGCTGAAGGAGGGAGAGACCCAGCCTCCAAAACGTTATACCTCCGGAAGCATGATTCTGGCCATGGAAAATGCGGGAAAGCTGATAGAAGATGAAGAGCTTCGTGCCCAGATTAAGGGCTCTGGGATAGGAACATCCGCTACCAGAGCCGGCATTTTAAGCAAGCTGGAAAAAAATGAATATATTCATTTGGAAAAAAAGAATCAGCAATTAAGCCCCAGCGAACTGGGAGAAAAGATTGTACAGATTCTTGCCAAATCCATACCGGCTTTATTGAATCCCACCCTTACAGCCTCCTGGGAGAAGGGGCTTTCCTATGTGGAGGGAGGAGAAATTTCGGAAGATGAATATATGCGGAAGCTGGAAGCCTTTGTGGAGAAGAATACCAACAAGGTAAAGGGCTTATAAAGTATATTGCCTGGTTTCCAATAATTTAAAGTGTAAAGAGTTTATAGAAGTATCACTTGTGATTTTGTGACAAAGAGAGGAGCAAAGATGAAAAAGAAGGACTTGGAATGTAAAGTTTTTTATCCATCCTTAGAGGAGCCTTATCAATCCCTTTTTGAAGGATGTCAATATCCCTGGGAGGCTTTACCGAAGATTAAGGCATGGATTTCTGCAATGCAGGGTAAGCTTCCTTCCGGCTTTCAGGAGGTAAAAAAAGGAGTTTTTGTTCATGAGAGTGTAAAGCTTTATCCCAATGTATATCTGGGGGAGAATATTCTTATTCTGGCGAACTGTGAAGTTCGTCCGGGAGCCTTTTTACGGGAAAATGTATTTGCCGGAGAGGGCTGTGTCTTGGGAAATAGCTGTGAATTTAAAAATGCGATTCTTTTCCCCCATGTGCAAACTCCCCATTACAACTATGTGGGAGACTCCATTTTAGGAGAATACTCCCATCTGGGCGCAGGGGCATTAACCTCCAATGTGAAATCCGATAAAACTTTGGTGAAGATTTATGCGGAAGACGGAGAGCTTGAAACGGGCTTAAAAAAATTCGGTGCCATTGTGGGAGAACATGTGGAAGTAGGCTGTCAGTCCGTTTTGAATCCGGGAACCATCCTTTGCTCTCATTCCAATATTTATCCACTATCTCCGGTTCGGGGCATTGTTCCTCCTTGTCATATCTATAAAGATAAGAACAATATTGTAAAAAAAGAAGAGAGATAGGACGAGAATTAGAAATATACGCAGTAAAAGAC
>CAUSUG010000276.1:0-2672 GCA_963534765.1 uncultured Oribacterium sp. | reverse complement strand
CTTCGCTTGTAACATTCTTAAAGGCAGAACTTGCCTGCAGGTCTGCAAGACTCATCTTCTCCCTTGTTCGAAGAACTTCCACTAGCCCGACACCGCTTAAGTTATCCTCCGCCTGCAAGCGAATAACCTGCTTTTTATTGCTGAATCGACCAAAGCTGATACGATCCAGGAGCTTGGTCCAAAGGGTTCCATCCTTGGAACGATCCCAATCGCCAATCTTCAAGGCACCTGTGGGGGCTTTTCTGTCCACCACAAAATCAAAGGCCGCCTTGGTCTCTCCTACTTCGATGGGAGCATTTTCATTGCCTGCCAAATCCTTTACCTTTAGGCCAAGATGATAAATGCCGTCTTCGGTAAACTCTACCAAGCAGGTATATTTATTTCCCTCTTTCGTCCAGTTATTTAAGCTCTTCAAAGATTCTGCATAAGTTACAGATACCGGATTTCCCGCCTTATCCTTTACGCTAAGCTCTATCTGAAGAGAAGATAAATCCAAGTGGGCATCCTCGATTTCGATTTTTCCCCTTCTCGCTTCTCTAAAGTATTTCTCATTGGCCAGGCCGTCATTGGATAAGCTAACCCTAATCTTAGGCGGCGTTTTGTCCACTACCAGGAAATTGGAGGCACTGGCCTTTCTTCCGGAAAGGTCGGTGGTATTTAATAGAACCTCATACTCACCATCTTCTTTAAAGTTAAGCTCCGCCTTATGCAAGGTGGAATCGGATACCTTTTCCGCTTTCCATGGTACATTCTTAGGACGCACCGGCTTTGCTCCTGCTCGTGTAAATGTTTTTGGAGCTCTGGTAATGCTACTGGGGCTAACAGGAATCCCTAAGGTGCTGGAGCTTGCCACAGCTCCGTTACTCGTTCCTTCCACAAGATC
Source organism: uncultured Oribacterium sp. (assembly GCA_963534765.1). Taxonomy (GTDB): domain Bacteria; phylum Bacillota; class Clostridia; order Lachnospirales; family Lachnospiraceae; genus Oribacterium. Next base: position 1,789 of record CAUSUG010000276.1, on the reverse strand, counting down.
CGGAAGGAATTTGTAATAAAGCTCAGTTTTCTCAGGGTTAAAATTTTCTTCCAGCACATTTGCCGTCAATGTAACATCCTTGGCAAAATATCGGGTTTCACTGCCTTTTAAGGAAGGATCAAAGAAAATCTTGGGATCCGTCTTATCTATGGTAACCTCCAGTTGCCCCTTCTTGGAGAGTCCATAATCATGGCCCCAAACAATAGGATTTCCTGAAGGATCCTTATAATCAAAGGAAAAACGATAATGTCCCTCGTTGCTAAAACGCGTTTCAACTGTATTATCATCCCCAACTTTGTGATACTCCATGAAGCGATTAGCCTGATTTTCCAAAAGGCTAGGCTTATCATCATCTAGGATTCCGGAATTCTTCTTTAAAGTAACGTTCTTATCCTGATGTATCTGTGCTGTATAGCTTTGTTCTTTCGTTTCTCCGTTTCTTCTACTATAGACTTTCAGAGATAAATCCCGATCTTCCGTGAAAAAATTCGTTTCCTTCACATACAGGTTCAAGACAGAATCATTTTGAAAATAAAAATGATCCTTTATCGGCTTAACCTCAGGCTGAAAATAGAAGCTTCCCTCCGGTCTTTTTGTATCCACCACCAAAAACTTATCGGTTTTACGGGGGGAGCCTTCATTTTTGTTACCGGCATTATCTACAGCGTAATATTCAATTTTCCCCCTAAACTGAGGTTTAAGCTTGATTTTTGCAATGGCTGTATCACCATCCGGTCTGCTAAATTGCTCCCTGTCTGCGTCGCTAAGTTTAATCCACTGTTTTTCTGTATCCTGGTTCTCACTATCCTGTAGAATATAACGATAGTAAATGGCCTCCACCTTGGAACGGGTATCCTTAGCTTTTAGTTCCACTTCCAGTGTGTCTTTATAGAAGTCATAGCCCCCAAGGCTTTTGACTCTGGACTCTTTATCCGTCCTGTAGGAAATAGGGAAAATTTCCGGCTTGGTAGTATCAATATTATACTTTTCAAGGCTCTTTCCCTCTTTTAGCCCCAGTCCGATTCCCTCTTTTGTTTTAATGAAAATCCGCTTTCCCTCAAGAGACTCACTGTTTTCTCCCAGATCAAATTCGGTCCTCCAATTTCCAGATTCCCAGGAGTCATTTTTGGAAACAAGATATTTCGCGCCATTGTTCCTTGCGCTAATCTTCACGTTACTATTGTACCAACCTTGAGCATTCTTATCCCCTTCAATATGAAGGTAAGAGGAATAATCCGGATAAACCACTTGGATTTCCGCATAAGCCTTTTTTTCCTCATAATACTTATTCTTTTTTGCTGTAACTTCAATGAGGATAGTGTCTTGTTTTCCGTCTCTAAAGCTAAGAATTCCTTTCTGGTCGTCAAGATCGGCTACATCTTTAGTAAGCAAATCGTAGCTGATTTCATCACTTAATTGCCCCTTCACATTCAAGCGGAAGGAATGCTTTCCCAGCTTTCCTCCGGCTTTGGGGTTTTCTTTTCCATAGTTTACCTTATAGACAGAAAATATTTTATCCTTCTGCTCTTTAGTTCCCAGGTATTCAAAATCCTGCAAATCAAAGGAGAAATCCTTCTGATCACCCGGTTCAATGGTAATCGTCAGCTCTTTCGGTTCAGGCTCGACTTTAGCACCTGAATCTTCCCAGGCTTCTACAATGACCCTAATTACAGCTGTTCCGGGAGCGTTAACTCGAAGCTTCCTATGATTCTCAATAGAAATGGCGCCATCATTATTAGAGATTTCTTCATAGTGAACTTGTCCCTTTACATTTGCCCAGTTAATAGGA
>CAUSUG010000275.1:0-2694 GCA_963534765.1 uncultured Oribacterium sp. | reverse complement strand
TATTGTGAGGACTGCGGGGAGTTGATCGTATCCCTGGAAAAGCCGGAATGTTGTCCAAAGTGTAAGAGTACCGCCCTTCGTCAGGATGAGGATACCCTGGATACCTGGTTCTCCAGTGCCCTTTGGCCCTTTGAGACTCTGGGCTGGCCGGAGGAGACGGAGGATTACAAGTATTTCTATCCTACGGATGTGCTGGTTACCGGCTATGACATCATTTTCTTCTGGGTAGTCAGAATGGTATTCTCCGGAATTGAGCAGACCGGAAAGACACCTTTTAAGAAGGTACTGATTCACGGTCTTGTCCGGGATGATCAGGGAAGAAAGATGAGTAAGTCCTTAGGAAACGGAATTGATCCTTTGGAAATCATCGGTACCTACGGGGCAGATGCCTTGAGAATGACGCTTCTTACCGGAAATGCTCCCGGAAATGATATGCGTTTCTATCATAGCCGTGTGGAAGCCAGCAGAAACTTTATGAATAAGGTTTGGAATGCTTCCCGTTTCCTCTTTATGAATGTAAAGGAAGAGGAGAAAGAAGCCCTTCTGTCTTTAGTAGGAAAGAAGGAAGCAAGTCTTGAAGAGGTGCTTTCCGTTATTCCCAAGAACCTGGCTCTGGCAGACCAGTGGATTCTTTCCAAGTGTAACCACACCGTTTCCGAGGTAAGCAGAAACTTAGAGTCCTTTGACCTGGGAATCGCTCTGGATAAGATTCAAAACTTTATCTGGGAAGAGTTCTGTGACTGGTATATCGAGATGGTGAAGCCCAGACTGTACAGTGAGGGGGGAGAGAGTAAGACCCTTGCCCTTTGGACTCTCTTAAAGGTTTTGAAAACTTCCTTAAGTTTGTTGCACCCCTTCTGCCCCTTCATTACGGAAGAAATTTACGATACGGAAAAATCTTTGTTCCCGGGCGAAGAGAAGATGCTGATGCTGTCGGATTGGCCTGTTTTTGCGGAAGAACTGGACTTTTCCGAAGCGGAAAAAGAGGGAGAGACCATCAAGGAAGCGGTTCGCGCCATCCGAAATATTCGTACGGAAATGAATGTTCCCCCATCCAAAAAGGCTACGGTTTACATCGTAAGCGAGGACGAGGGGTTAAGAAAAACGTTTACACATAGTAAGGTATTCTTTGCTACCCTTGCTTATGCACAGGATGTTATAATACAGCAAGACAGAACAGGTATTCCTGAAAATGCTGTTTCTGTCTTGATACCGAAGGCCAACATTTTCCTTCCTTTCTCTGATCTGGTGGATTTGGATCAGGAAAGAGAACGTTTGGAGAAGGAAGAGGAGAGGCTGAAGAAAGAAATTCAACGTGCAGAGGGAATGTTAAAGAATGAGCGCTTCCTGTCCAAGGCACCGAAGGAAAAGGTGCAGGAGGAGGAAGAAAAGGCTATGAAGTATAGGCAGATGCTTGAGCAGGTTCTGGAAAGAAAGAAGGCTCTTTCCTAAGCTTTAACTTCCCGAGTAGACGGGAGGTTTTATGTGTAAAGCAGAGAGAACAACGGTAGAGGATAAGAAGAGAAGAGTATGGGGCAGCTTGCTCCTGCTTTTCTCCTTCTTATTCCTCTTTTCTTTTCAGAGTTTTCAGGGGCATGCCGAGGAAAGAGCGGCCACCAAGGAAGAGCTTACCGGGGTGAAGAAGGGAAGCACCACCGCATATCTTTGGGAAAAGGAAGACAGCGCCTGGAAGCTTTTGTATCTGGACGTAAAGTCCAAGTCCTGGAAGTATGCCAAGGATCGATGGGTACAGATTGGAGACCGCTTTTATTACTTCAATGCCGAAGGAAAGATGGCTGAAGGCTGGTTTAACGAGGACAGCCACTGGTTTTTCGCCCAGTACGACAATAAAGAGCAAAACAGCGATACTGCAGGGGTAGTTCTAACAGGATGGGCAAGCATTCCGGATGAAAATGGAAAGTTCCACACTTTCTACTTTGAAAAGGATGAGCAGGGACGCCCCAGAGGCATGGTGCAGGCAGAGGGAGAAACCAATATTTCCTATCTGATTGAGGGGAAGAACTATTACTTTGACGCTCTGGGCTATGCGGATAAGAAGCTGATTTCCTTTGATGTGACGAAGTATCCAAGAGGCAGAGTGTAGGATGTTTTATGACCATTAAAATTATTGCTGTTGGAAAAATCAAAGAGAAGTTTTATAGAGAGGCACTTTCTGAATACGGAAAGCGCCTTTCTTCCTATTGTAAATGGGAAATTATTGAAGTGGCAGATGAAAAGACCAAGGAAGAAGCCAGTGAAACGGAGGTTTTGCAGGTTTTGGAGAGGGAGGGAGAAAGAATCCTTAGTAAAATTCCGGATCGTGCCTTTGTGATTGCTTTGGCTATCCTGGGAAAGGAGCTGGACTCCGTAGCCTTTGCCAAATTTTTGGAAAAGCAGGCTCTCCACGGAGAAAGTGAATTCTGTTTTGTGATCGGAGGCTCTCTGGGACTGGCTCCCTCCGTCCTTTCCAGAGCCAACTATTCTTTAAGCTTCTCCGCTATGACCTTTCCCCACCAGCTCATGCGAGTGATTCTTTTGGAGCAAATATACAGAGCCTTCCGTATAAATGCAGGGGAGCCTTATCATAAGTAAAAAAGAAAAACGCATAAAAAAGCGATTAGTAATAAATTCTTTTTATTTAAGTCAGACAAAAATTGTATAAATCGTGCAAAATGCTGGTAATCCTATTGGGAG
>CAUSUG010000274.1:0-2716 GCA_963534765.1 uncultured Oribacterium sp. | reverse complement strand
ATCTATCGAAATGTATATACAGGGAGTTATCTATTCTATCTTTAAAAGTTAGTAGTAAAAAAAATAATACTTTCTCGCTACAATATTGTAATTCTGTAGCGAGAAAGTAAATATCTATTCTTATCCACTGTATTCTCTTATCCCTCAATATCAGCAGACACTAGCCCCTTCTTAGGACTGCCGCAAACCGTTATGCTATGCCCAAAGAATAAGTCGTCATCATCAAAATAAGCAGAAAATGATGCTCCCGAGTTCATCCAAAGCAAACTTAGACTTATTCTTTTTGCAAAACTTTCTTCTGTAATTTTAGCAGCCTCTTCATCAGATTCTGCCCATTCGCAAGCCAGTTTCGTGAGCTTCCCTGCGGCAAATTTCCGAAGATCCACATCCCATTTTTCCTGTTCTAAAACCATTGTTTTCAGCGCTTTTTTGGCCCTTGTAATACCTGCTTTATTATCCTTGTCTACATGTAAGGAAATATGAATCTTGCCACGAAGCCAGGCTATGTTTCCCTCAAAGCTTTTAAGCAGCTTATCATAAGTTAGCTCACCCAATACATCATCCTGCAAAACCACGGGTTTTCTATACTCTATAAGCATTTCTTCAAGCTCCGGACAAACTGCATCCTCTTCCAGAATATCTACAACTAAAAAATGATTCTTACTAGGCAATACTCCCTCAGGAACTTCCTCCGGCAGTTTTTCACGCACCCTTAGTTTGTAAATGGTTTCCTCTTCAAACTGAAATGGAGGCTCCTCTTTGTCTATAACCGGAAATTCGATCCGTCCCTCTTCTTTGTGAAGCTCTCCTGTTTCACAGTCCACATAGGCTAAGAAATACTCATCCCATTCCCAAAATCCATTTCGGAGACTTCCTCCGCCTCCTTCGTGCCTTAGGACAATGATTTCTCTTTCCTTTTTCCCAAAAGTATCTTCCCATTCTGAAAGCGTCATTTTATTTCTACGCCTCATGTACTCCAGTAGATTCATAGTTTTCCTCCGATACAGCTATTTACCCGTCAACAGAAAAATGTTCCAGCTTCTCAAATGTATTATTTAAAAATTCAAACGAAAAGATATGATAATCATCAAAACTCTGGTCACAATAAGTCACTGTTCCCTGATTATAGTCAATGATAGGTTTCCCAAGATTATTTTTTACATCTTCTTTACTTATATCTCCGTACATTTCCCTAAGGTCAGGCAAGATAAAGTCAATTATTCGATCCAAATTATCTTTATAATTCTTTGCTAGTGCTTTCACCTTATTTATATATTGCTCTTTAGGCTCCTCATCCCAAGAAAAAATCAAGTCTTCATACTGATAAACGTACTGCTGCAAGCTTTCATCAAATTCCATGCTTTCCTCCATGCAATTCCAAATGATTTCAAAGCATCGATACCTTTCGGATGAACCTTCCTCTTATCGGACAAAATTTGTAGCTATCCCCTCTTCTTGCTCCGGTAAACCGTATTTTTCTTTTCCAAGGGCAATACTCTTCATCAAAAAGGCCATATTTCTAGCCAGAGTTCTCATGGTCTGCAGGCCCTCCAAGTCTTCTTTCGCCTCTCCTTTTTCGCATCCATGCACACTGTTCCAGTATTGGCTGGAGGCCACCGGCATTCCGGAGATGGTAAAATACTTATTTAATTCATCAAAGGTAGCGGATAAGCCGCCTCGTCTTGCCACAACCACACTGGCTCCTACCTTCATGGTCTTATCAAAATGCGTGCTGTAAAATAGTCTGTCCAAGCAGGCAATCAGAGTAGCATTGGCGGAAGCATAATAAACCGGGGATGCCACTACTAAAGCATCTGCGGCTTCAAACTTCTCTGCCAGCTCATTTACCGGGTCATTGAAGACGCATTTTCCATTCTTATAACAATATCCACAAGAAATACAGCCTCGTATATCTTTGTTGCCAATCTGTACCACTTCTACTTCTATATTTTCCTGCTCAAATACCTTTACCATCTCCTCCAGGGCAATGCTTGTATTGCCCCCGATGCGTGGACTTCCGTTAATAATCAATGTCTTCATAAATTGTTCTCCTGACTTCTTTGTGCAACTCCTGTTGTGTATCTCCTCTAACTTTCCTTCTCGGGGTGATAATGGCGAGTCCTTCTCCATGGGTGATGTCATAGTATGCCGAAAGCGCATGCTCCATATCGTGACAGGGCTGCCTTGGCTTTTACCTTATAAGTAATCAAATCCCAAGGATCTCCCTCATACTTCGCCTCTGCAGCAATGGCCTTGCTACAGTCCAAGACACTTCCGCTTCCGTAGCTCAGCAGAATCCTTTTTCCGAACTGCTTCATTACTTCCAGAAGTTCTTGAATTACGTCTTTTCCGAAAATGAGTCTTGTCGGGGTTTGATAGTCAAAGTTTTGCATATTTTCCTCCTGTTTTTAGATTTCCATACTATCCGGATTAAGAAGAAAATCATAAACGCTCATCACCAATATGCCTTCTTCATTATAAAGTGGTGCCACAGCATCCTTTGTAATAATAATCTTTTTAAATCCATCGCCTGTATTCACCAACGAGCGTTGCTCCTGTTCCATCTTTTCTTTATCAGGTAATGCATAGGCCGATTGAATATAAAATCTCTTTGAGCCTTTATTGCAAACGAAGTCCACTTCCAACTGTTTTCTAATTTTCTTACCATTTTTATCTACTTCATTCATCACAACAACCCCTACGTCCACATTATATC
>CAUSUG010000273.1:0-2740 GCA_963534765.1 uncultured Oribacterium sp. | reverse complement strand
ATTCCAAGAATCAAGCCTTGTAAGGATGTCTTGTTTTTTTGAAAAGCTGTGGTAGAATACATTAGCTATTGTTTAAGTATTAATTTTTAAATCATTATGAAGGAGTAGAAGACATGAAGCGTAAAAGAAAGCTGTTAGCGATCTTGATGGCCGTGGCTATGGCTTGGCAGGGAGTATCCTTTGCAAATGCAGATGAGCTTACTTCCCCGGCATCCCCAAGTACGGTGACAAGCGGTACGGAAACCGGCAGTCAGGGTAGCCCATCGGAAGAAGACATCCGAGCTGAACAGGCGAAACAGGAAGCAGCAAGACAGGCCGCTGCCAGTGCAATTAATGCAACTACCAGTAAAGCTATCAACGTAAACGCTAATGCCGTTTATGTGAATAAGGATAACTCTGCAGCATATAATAATGAAGGAATCGACAACTATGCGCAGTTCGGTGTAAGTGTGGATTTTACCGTACCGGAGGGACAGAGCCCAAAGGCGGGAGATACGACCACCTTCCAGTTGTCCGATTCTTTAAGAATTCAAAAATCAGACAACTTCGATATTAAAGATGGGGATCAGGTCGTAGCAAAGGCTAGCATTGATGCGGCAAATAGAACCGTTACCTTGACTTATACGAATTATGTAGAGCAGAGAAGTGATATTAAAGGAAAGTTCTGGCTTTCTCTTCAGGTTAACTCCGATAAGGAGACAGAAGCTAAACAGCTTAGCACTTCTATAAAGGTTAACAACACTTCCAATTTGGCGATTGCCGGTTCCATCAATTATACCGGAATCACAAAAGATAGTGATTTTGATTTAGTAAAGGATTCCTGGCAAAATTTCGTAGAGGAAACCGATGCGGCCGGAAACAAGGTATACTTAATTCGTTACCGCGTTTTGGTAAATGTTGGAGCAAGAACCAATATTACTTTAAAGGATACTTTGGGAGAGGGAGCATTTTCCTACTACAGCAGTGATGAACATCCCGTATCTATTCGTAAGGGTGTTTGGCAGAGAGGACAGTATGTCAACGGAAACTGGGTTGCTGATGAAGTAAACGGTAAGAACTTTGACATTCGTAATTCCCAGAAGACAGGACCTGCTACCCAGAGCACAGCACTGGAAGCGCAGTATAAGGCTGCTGTAGGCAAGAAGACCTTTACTTTAAATCTTGGAAATACAGCTGCCAATGAAGGCTTTGAAATCGTTTACTATGCTAAGGTTGACGGAAAGCCTGTAACAAACTTTAATTATCACAATGAGGTTGAATTGGATTCTGACGGAAACGGTGGAAAGCCGTTGAAGAAGGAATACAATGTTAATGTACAGAGCGCAGGAGGCGAAGCTTCCGGTGACACCTTTAAGATTAAGTTAAAGAAGGTGAATGAAGATCAGAAGGCCTTGTCCGGTGCGGTATTCAGTGTCAGCAACAGTGAGGGAGCTGAGGTGGGTAAATTAACCACTGATGCAAACGGAGAAGCTATTCTTTCCGGCTTGTTAAGAGGAGACTATACCGTTAAGGAGATTAAGGCTCCTGCAGGATATATTTTATCCGATGACAGCTATAGTGTAAAAGCGGATATGTTCGATGTGGCTAAGGTTGCAAGCCTTACCGTTGTAAACAATAAGGCGGAAGCAAAGAGAAATCTCTATGTTACCAAGAAGTGGGTAGATGCAGGAGATAAGGTACAAAGCAGACCGAAGCAGGTAACTGTAGAGCTTCTTCGTAACGGAGAGGTTATCGGCGTAACGCAGGAGTTAAGTCAGGCAAATGCTTGGAAGACTTCCTTCTCCGACCTTCCAAAGTATGACGAAAACAGTAAGGCTTACAGCTATACCATTCGTGAAAAAGCAGTGGAGGGATATGCTCCGGCTATTTCCGGAACACAGGAGCTTGGCTTTACCTTAACCAATACTATCAGCAATAAGATTTCCATTCCTGTTACCAAGGTATGGAGCGGAAAGGGAGATCATCCCTCATCCGTAACCGTTCGTCTCTTAGCAGACGGAAAGGAAATTGCTAAGCAGGATCTTTATGCCAACAATAACTGGCAGTACACCTTTACCAATCTGGAGAGAAGCAAGAATGGTAAGGAGATTCAATATACCGTTACAGAGGATGCGGTAGCAGGCTATACCACCAAGATTAGCGGAGATGCTGCTACAGGCTATCTCAATGTAATTACCAATACCAAAGTTAGCCAGGATCCTAACGCTCCGGGTAATAAGGGCGGCGGAAACGGTGGCGGAAATGGCGGCGGAACTCCAAGCAGAAGCAATAACCGTGGAGGAAGTAATAAACCCAATACTCCCGGATCTGTATTGGATGCTTCCAGAGAGCCGGGCGGCAGCCAGGATAAGGCTCAGGGCAAGAACGGTTCCGTATTAAACGCCAGCAGAAACAAGAAGGCTGACGGTTCCGTATTGGATGCATCTCGTTCTACATCTACCGGCGACAACAGCAGAGCTCTTCAGTATCTTGCATTATTTGCAACTACCGGAGTAGGACTTTTAGCTTGGGTACTTGCCGAGAAGAAAAGAAAGAAAACTGAGAAGTAAAAAATCAGTTTTCGCCCCATGAAAATGGCAGGAAGCATAAGTACTATGCAGGAAGCATAAAGGAAAAACCGTCTAAGATTTCTTAGGCGGTTTTTTCATAGTGCAAATAATTATTCATAACGAGTATCGTGCGCAAAGCGTGCGATATCTCGTTTAAAATCGCTGTATTAATTCTTTAAAAAAACTTATTT
>CAUSUG010000272.1:0-2748 GCA_963534765.1 uncultured Oribacterium sp. | reverse complement strand
TTTATAGCCTGTTATAGAAAACAAAAAAAGAGTTGCATAGAATCCTTATATGATTTCTTACAACTCTTTTTTTAATTCTAAAATGCTATAAAAAATTATGCTTCCAGTAATTTCTTTATTCTTTCCATAGCCTCTTTTGTTTTTTCCTTGGTGGAAAAGGCTGTCAAACGGAAGAAGCCTTCTCCCGCATCACCAAAGCCTGCTCCCGGTGTTCCTACAACCTGTCCTTTTTCCAAGAGGAAGTCAAAGAACTCCCAAGAGCTCATTCCCTTAGGGCACTTAAGCCAGATATAAGGAGAATTCTTTCCGCCGGTATAATAAATGGAAAGAGCATCCAAGGTTTCCATAATAATCTTGGCATTTTCCTTATAGTAAGAGATATTTCCCTGAATCTCCTTCTCACCGGCCTCTGTAAAGACAGCCTCGGCGCCTCTTTGCACAATGTAGGAAACCCCATTAAACTTTGTGGTCTGTCTTCTTAACCACATCTTTTGGAGAGACTGACCGCCGCGAATCAAAGCTTTAGGCACAACGGTATAGCCGCATCTTGTTCCGGTAAAGCCCGCCTTCTTGGAGAAGGAGCAAAACTCAATGGCACATTCCTTCGCTCCGGGAATCTCATAAATGGAATGGGGAAGATTTTCTTCTACAAAACACTCATAAGCTGCATCGAAGAGGATAACCGCGTCATTTTCCTTTGCATAGTTGACCCAGGCCTTCAGGCCTTCATGATCATACACTGCACCGGTAGGATTGTTCGGCGAGCAAAGATAAATCAGATCAACCTTTTCTCCCTTAGGTGGCATGGGCAGGAAGCCGTTTTCTTCTCCGGAATGGGCAAAAATCACCTTATTTCCTACCATGATATTGGTATCCACATACACCGGATATACAGGGTCCGGAACCAATGCCACAGACCCGGGGGCAAAAAGATCTAAGATATTTCCTAAATCAGACTTTGCACCGTCGGAAATGAAGATTTCCTCCAATTCCAAATCCACGGAAAAATTCTTATAATAGTTTAAGATTTTTTCTCTAAGGAAATCATAGCCCTGCTCCGGACCATAGCCGTGAAAGCTCTCGCTTTTACCCATCTCCATGGATGCGAAAGAAAGAGCATCCACCACAGTCTTGGGAAGAGGCAGTGTCACGTCTCCGATACCCATACGAATCAACTTGTCCTTAATCTCCGGATTATTTTCCTGCCAGGTTCTGATTCTCTTTGCGATTTCCGCAAAAAGATAGCTTTCCTTTACCTCTTGATAATGATGATTTACATTTGCTCCCATACTACTCCTTTACTTTTTCCCACTCCCTATTCCGGGTAATGGGTATTGTCATAGGAAATATTCTCTAAAACTTCCTCTAAATACTTTCTGCTCCACCACTTGGCTACAGGCAGGTTCATATCCCGGAAATTTCCGCAGTCCCTCTCCGTCGCCCCGGGTATCTCACCACTAAAATCCCGAATAAAGCTAAAGCAATTCTTTAAGAGAGGAATAATCTCGGCACTTTCCAAGTCTCCCTTTAGCAGAAGGTAGAAACCGGTTCTGCAGCCCATAGGGCCGAAGTACAGTACCTTTTCCTTCCAGCTCTCCTCATTCCGAAGGTAAGTGGCTGCCAGATGTTCAATGGCATGCATTGCGGCATTTTCCATGGCAGGTTCCACATTGGGATGGGTAAAACGAAGATCAAAGGTCGTCACCACCTCTACCCCCACAGAATCTTTTCTGGAAACATACACTCCGGGACGTAAATGAATATGGTCAATGGTAAAACTTGTAATCTTTTCCATTTTACACTTCTTCCTTTACAAGCAGCCCCTGATGCTCATCATCTTCATAATGCTTCTGATGCCCTTCCTGATCTGCCGCCTCCCGGCCCTTCTCGGGTTCGTAGTAAAACTCTACATCCACATCCTCATCCTCTACCGCCTTCTCATCGGAGGAAAAAGATAGTTTATCCTTCTTGTCCCAAGCATTTCTTACCACTCTGTAAGCATCTTTTCCCGCATCCACCGCTAAGTTCTTCGTATCGATGGCGAGATTCTTGGCCGCATAGCCCAAATCCTTAGCCGCTTCCTTTAAATCCTCCTTGGTAACGGAATTTTTGAGAACGGTATAGGATCTTTGGGCGGATGCCTTCACCTCCTGGGCGGAATCCACCACGTCCGTAAAGTCCTTATCTACTTCCTCGGAAAACTTCTGATATTTGTACAAATAAGAAATCACTCCGGCTACAGCTCCTGTTAAAGCCGCAAAAAATACAAATGATCCAAACTTCTTTGCCATAGTATCCCTCCTTACTTCACTTGGAAACTGGACTTTAAGGAAACAATACGGTTAAATACGGGCTTATCCTCCGTAGAATCCTTGCAATCCACACAAAAATATCCGTTACGAACAAACTGGAAGCTCTCTAAAGGCTCTGCCTTCGCCAGTGCAGGCTCTAAGAAACACTGCTTCACGGTTAAGGAGTTGGGGTTAAAGTTAAGACTTCCATCTTCATTTAACTTACCCTTCTCCTCGTCAATCAGCTGCTCATATAAGCGAACCTCTGCGGAAAATGCGGTCTTCGCATCCACCCAGTGAATGGTTCCCTTGGCTTTACGCTCACTAAATCCTGAGCCGGACTTGGTAGCCGGATCATAGGTACAATGCACTACGGTAACATTGCCCTCTTCATCCGTCTCATAGGATACCGCCCTAATAAAATAGGCCCCCATCAGACGAATTTCATTTTCCATGG
>CAUSUG010000271.1:0-2753 GCA_963534765.1 uncultured Oribacterium sp. | reverse complement strand
GTAGCAGGGGCTTATAGCCCCGAGCAAACCACCCGTTTGACGGGTGGTAGTGATTATTCGCAGATAGAGTATTGTCAGGAGGGGCACCATGAAAGAAGCAAAGAAAATAGAAGGAAGCAACATTTTCCTACAGGAGTGTATTACGGAAATTGAGAAGGCGGTGGATTTGGACAGTATCACCGTGGAGCGGGCGGCGTTCGGGCTCTTTTTCTCCGGGGTGAAGCTTTCCACAGGTCATGGAGGTCTATGCTTTACGCCGGTGAAGGAGATTCCGGAGGCCGTGTGCTGTCCCAGCTCTGCGAAGGCTATGCCCTTTTCCGGAAAGCTGAAAGGGAGAGGGGTTAGAGCTTATCTTGAGGATATTTTCTCGGAGAATATCCTAAGAAGGACTTTGGGAATCGCTGCCTTAAATGCGCTCAGTACTCTGGTGTGGGAAAAGACAGAGCATTCGGGATATGAGCTTTTGCTTGGTGCGGATGCCTTTGATGAAATTGATGTAAAGAAGTATCGGAAATCCGTAGTGGTGGGGGCATTAGTGCCTATAATCCGAAAGCTTATGCAGGAAAATGCGGATTTTCACATTTTGGAAAAGGACAGCAGAACCTTAAAGGAGCGGGAAATGCCCTATTACCTTCCTCCGGAGAGGGCGGGAGAATGCGTGCCGGAGGCAGATTTGCTGGTGATTACCGGAGTAACGATTTTGAATGATACCTTGCCGGGGATTTTGGCTATGGCGAAAAAGGATGCGGAAATTTTAGTGGTGGGCCCTACCGCAAGCATGCTTCCGGACTGCCTCTTTTCTAAAGGCGTTACGATGCTTGGGGGAATTCAGGTGACGAAGGCGGATGAGCTTTTGGATATCATCAGTGAGGGAGGCTCCGGCTATCATTTCTTCGGAAAATATGCGGAACGAACCGTGCTTCGTCGAAGATAAGGCATAGGAAAATCGCGCTTCGTAGAAGATAAAGCATAGGAAAATCGTGCTTACTTTTAAAATTTTACAAAACTCTTAAAAGGATATACTTTTTTGCGTATTTTTGATAAACTGCTAGGGCAACTTGTCGGTTTTCGGTAGGAAAAGAGTGCAATAGTGCCGAGTTCCGCTTTGTAAAAGCTTTAGGAGGAAAGGAAGAGTATGAAGAAAAAGATTTATCCTATTATCGCCCTGTCATTTGCCATCATGATGAGTGCTTGTGGCGGTAAGAAAGCAGCAGAGCCCAGCAGTGTAGAGAAGGAAGAGACAGAGAAGGCAACAAGAGAAGTAACAGAAAAGGAAACGGAAGAGGAAACCGAGAAGGAAGAAGCTTCCGATGCCAAGGATCTCATTGTTCCCGGTTATGCATTGGGAGAGATTCCCGCAATTCCCGCAGTGGAGATTAACGGTCTTGGAATTTTTGAAAATCCTGCAGCGAAGATTACTATGGACAAGACAGAAGCCTTAAGTTCCGTTCCCGGTATCACCGTTACCCCTGTAAAGTTGGAGAATGACCAGATTTTCCGTGGAAACAGTGTGATGCAGCTGGGAGAAGGAGGAGCCGGTCAGATGAGTGCCGACGGTCTTACCGTACAGACAGACGGTGACGGTTCCGGACAGTACGTGGATGCAGAAAGAGGGATTACCATCCAGAGAAATACCGACGGTTCCGGACAGTATGTGGATGAGCAGAAGGGAATCACCTTACAGGTGAATTCTGACGGTACCGGACAGTATTCCGATGATGGGCAGGGCATTACCCTCCAGGTTAGCGAAGGTGGTAATGGAATCTTCACAGACACGAAGAAGGAAATTACCATGATGGTCAGCGATGATTCCAGCAGCTATACCCAGGGCTCTATTGATATTGATGTAAAGCCGGATGGAAGCGGAAGCTACTATAACAGTGAAACCGGTTTAAGCATTAAAAATAATGGACAGGGGAAGGCAGTGATTACTCTTGGCAATGACGAAAAGACCGTAGATGCCAAGCCTTTGGAGAAGCCTACAAAGCTGCCAAAGCTTTCCATGGTTCCCGCAGTACCAAGTCTGGAGGCCAACAGCCTTTTGATTACTCTGGATTCCGGTGTGCTTTTCGATGTGGATAAGTATGATATTCGTCCGGATGCGGAGAAGATTTTAAACGATTTGGCAACAGTATTAAAGGAAGGGGGAATTACAGCCTTCCAGATTGACGGACATACCGACTCCATGGATACGGATGAACACAATCAGGTGCTTTCCGAGAATCGTGCAAATTCCGTAAAGAGCTATTTGGCATCTCAGGGCGTGACTGCGGAAATCACCACCCACGGTTACGGAGAAAGCCGTCCTGTTGCCACCAATGATACCGCAGAGGGAAGACAGCAGAACAGACGTGTAGAGATTATTGTTCCTACCGCATAAAAGAATAGGATTAAAAGTAAATTTGCTGGAAAGCCAAATTACTCGAAAGCCAAATTACTAGAAAGCCAAATTACTCGAAAGCCAAATTACTTTAAACCTAAATTGCTTTAAAGACAAATGAAATTAAAGATGTAAAGAACCTGAAATGCAGCACCGGGAGTTTCCCATTAGGGAATTCGGATTGTTGCAGGAAGCTAAAGCTGCCATGGTTTTTTACATCTTTTTTTATTCTGCATAGGTGTGCTGGGGAAGGTACGGGAGAGTTTCTTTTAAGGACAAGGGTGGAGTAACTTAGGATAACCGGTAAAAACATATAGCTTTATCCTTGTAAATAAGAAGGATTCATTTTCATACTATTGAGAATATCAATAAG
>CAUSUG010000270.1:0-2760 GCA_963534765.1 uncultured Oribacterium sp. | reverse complement strand
GTATACTTTTATTTTTGTTTAATTATTAACAAATTCGACTTTTTACAAAAGAAAGCAGAGCTTCTCTATCATTTTCCGAAGGATTCTGCATCACATAATCCAAAGCCTGATGCAAAAGTTCTCCCATGGCCGGCCCGGCTTTCACGCCTATTGAAAGTAAGTCCTTGCCCTTGATTGCCAAATCGGAAAGGGTATAACAATCCCCCTCCTGCTGAATCTTTTGAAGCCATGAAAGGCGAAGCTTCACCTGCTCCGACATAGCCTTTCCCGGGGTATTGGAAACATTTTCCAAAAGGAGCGCCTTGGTATCATAAAAGTCCTGAACCAGTTCAAGTCCATACCGAGAAAGCCGTTTCCGCAGGACATAGGGAGAATCCGCCTCTTCCAAAGAAAAGAGCCCCACAAAGGCGGAAGCCTGATCAATACATTCCCGATCCAGTTTCAGCTCTTCTAAAATTTCCTTGGCATATTCCGGCAGGTGCCTTAGCAGAAGCCCCAAACGGAGATACTTCTTATCCTTGGCATTTCCCAAAAGAGAAGGAATTCCCCGCTTCTCGATTTCCGAAAAATGCTGTGTCACAAAGTCGGAAAGGCCGGTAGAAAAAAGCAGCTTCACCCGCTCCGGATGAGGGCTACATAAAAGCTTCACCAGCTCCACCGCAATCCGTTCCTTGGAAACCTTTCCGAGGTTTTCTCGAAGAGCCAGCATGGCCTGAAGGCAATCCTCCTCTATCTGAAAATCCAGCTGGGCGGAAAAACGAATTCCCCGCATCATACGAAGGGCATCCTCCGTAAAACGTTCCTCTGCCCTTCCCACGGTGCGAATCCTTTTATTTTCCAGGTCTTCCTGTCCATGATAACAGTCAATGATGCCCCGATCCATGTGGTAGGCCATGGCATTGATGGTAAAATCCCTTCTGGCCAGATCCTCTTCCAGGCTTCCGGTAAAGGACACTGCCTTAGGGTGCCGTCCATCCTCGTAAATGCCGTCCACCCGATAGGTGGTTACCTCAAAGGCTCTGTCTCCCTCTCCGGCTTCCTGGGCGCTAAGCAGAACCGTCACCGTTCCATGCTCAATTCCCGTATCAATGGTACGCAAAAAAAGGGATTTTACGACCTCCGGTTTGGCAGAAGTCGTAATATCCCAGTCTTCAGGTTCTCGTCCCAAAAGGGCGTCCCGAACACATCCTCCGACAGCGTAGGCTTCGTAGCCTGCCTGCTCAATCTGTCGAATAATGAGTTCTACCCCTTTGGGAACGGTGATTTGTATTGCTTTCGGATCTTTCATCCATTTTCCTTTTTTAATAAGCTCTTCCCCAGTAAACCATCTTTGTAGCAGGCTTTCCGCACACCACGCAGGTATCGGCAATCTTTTCCTGCTTTGCAGGAATGCAACGGGAAGTGATACCGGAATACTCCTTAAGCTTCTCCTCGCACTCTCTGCAACCGCACCACATAGCACGAACAAATCCGGGCTTCTTATCCAGGGAAGCTACCAATTCATCCAAACTCTTGGCATCGGTGGTTCTTTCCTTCTGGAAAGTTAAAGCTCTATTATACATATCCTTCTGAATCTGCTCCAAAAGCTTCTTGCTTTCTTCCACAAGATTCTCAAAGGATACCACAATCTTCTCTCTGGTGTCTCTTCTTACCAGTACTACCTGTCCCGCTTCGATATCCTTCGGTCCGATTTCCAGACGAAGAGGAATTCCTCTTACTTCACTGTCCGCAAACTTAAATCCAGGAGTCTTGTCGGAATCATCCACCTTCACCCGAAGTCCTGCATCCTTTAAGCTGTTCATCAAACCAAAGGCCTTGTCCAGTACCCCTTCCTTATTCTGCTGGATAGGAATGATATTTACCTGTACAGGAGCAATACGAGGAGGAAGAACCAATCCGGAATCGTCCCCGTGAACCATGATTAAAGCACCGATGGTTCTTGTGGTAATTCCCCAGGAGGTCTGGTGTACCGGCTCAACAGTATTGTTCTTGCTTAAATACTGCACCTGGAATGCCTTGGCAAAGCCGTCTCCGAAGTTGTGGGAGGTAGCACACTGCAAGGCCTGTCCGTCATGCATCAAAGCTTCTACCGTATAGGTAGCAATCGCACCGGCAAACTTCTCCTTATCGGTCTTACGACCCTTCACAACAGGAATCGCCAGTTCATTTTCCAAAACATCCGCATAGATGTCCAGCATTAAAAGGGTTCTCTCTTCCGCTTCCTCTGCCGTAGCATGAACGGTATGTCCCTCCTGCCATAAGAACTCTCTGGTTCTTAAGAAAGGTCTGGTGGTCTTCTCCCAACGCACTACGGAACACCACTGGTTCAGAAGCTGAGGAAGGTCACGATAGGACTTTACCACCTTGGAATAATAGTCACAGAAAAGCACCTCGGAGGTAGGACGAACACAAAGTCTTTCCTCCAGTCTCTTGGAACCGCCGGAGGTAACCCATGCTACTTCCGGGGCAAAGCCTTCCACATGCTCACTCTCTTTTTCCAATAAGGACTGGGGGATTAACAGCGGCATAGAACAGTTTTGTACACCTGTAGCTTTAAAACGGGAATCCAGAGCCGCCATAATATTCTCCCAGATAGCATAGCCTGCCGGTCGAATAACCATGAAGCCCTTTACAGAAGAATAATCTGTAAGCTCCGCTTTTTTTACTACGTCCGTATACCACTGCGCAAAGTCTTCCTCACGGGAAGTAATTTGCTCTACTAATTTCTTGTCTGCCATAACTGTTTCCCCCTTTTTGGAT
>CAUSUG010000269.1:0-2774 GCA_963534765.1 uncultured Oribacterium sp. | reverse complement strand
GGCGAAGCCTACCGAAGATAATTCATTAACTTCACATCCTTTTCTGAGAGCACCTATTTAGATGCTCTATTTGTCATGCGATTTTCAAGGTACTGATTGAGGCTTAAACCTGCCTCCGGGCTATCTAAAACATCTGATGATGCCTTATTCAAAAAATCTTATTTTCCAATTGACTTTTAATAGTTAGTCTTTATCTGCTTGCCTACTATATTTTAATCTTTTGACCATATTTCCTACCTGCTTAGAATTACAGTCCCTGTCTTAATTTCACTGCCAAAATGTGCTTGCATGGCCCTCTGCTGTTTTTATGCTTTAAATACCATGTACAAGTGCATTTTGCATCTTCCACTTTGGAGCCTTCCGGATAAATTACCCTGTAGTTTGTCTCTCCTGACTTCACATACCAAAGGGAATCCTCCACAAAGACCGTGTCCTCCATGAGCTTTTTTGCCGCTACCAGTCTTGGATTATCCTTTAAGACTCTATCCGGGTCATCCGGAAGCTCTCTATGGAAAAATGCATTTTCATGGACATCAAAGCCAAGCTTTCCTGAAACGGCAAGCAATTCCATGGCATCATGAACATTTTCCTTATCCATGCCCAGGGATGCAGAGATATTTTCAAGTTTAATTTTGGGCTCAAAATTCAATTCATTATCAATTCTGTCGGCACATTCCAAAGTCTCTAAGTCTGAAAGCACCTCCAGCAATGCCCCTTCCCCAGAATAGCCTTCATAGCTCTTCGCCGTAAGGCTCAGGGTAATGCTTGCGCCGCTCATGCAGACCTCTATCATCATTTGTCCGGGAGCAGTCCCTTCGGGAGCATAAAAGTTAATCCTGTTTACATGGCTCATGAGACGCTTCAGTGCGCTAAGCCTATGAAGACCGCTGATATATACGCTGTCTTTTTCTTCCCGAAGCTTTAAAATTGCACCGGTTTTTGTAGGGCATAGCCATCCGGATTGTTCCTTTCCGGTAACAGGCGGAAGCCCTGCAATAAAGGCCTTTGCCTGCATTCCTTCCAGGTGGAATTTGTATTTCATTTTTTGATGAAGCACGGCGCAATTTCCCAGGGCTCGAATCCAGCGATCCAGCATTTCCACGGGGCGCTCAATCAGAATATCCGTAAGCAAAGTTCCATCCGAAAGTTTCTTACAGTGCACGCTCTTCCAGCCCTCATCACCGATAAGAAACTTTAATTTATCTCCCTGTTTAATTTTACAAAGGGCTTGTCTTAGCTTGACGCCTATATCCACATTGGTGGTGCCGTAAAGAATTTCTCCATCCAAGGCAGTTTGAAATATATCCAGCCGTGCATAAACACCGTTACAAGCCGAAAAGCATTCCGCTCTAAGCCTATCCCCCTGGGCAGAAAGCACGGGATCCTTCTGCGCTGCAGGCACATACTGAAAATATCTTGTGCTCACAATATCCGCAAGAACCAAAAGCCCTCCCGCGATAATCGTAGGATTCACGATTTCTCCATGAAAAAACAAGGGATTTTCCTCTATCCCTTTGGGGGTGAGGGCCGGCGCTATGGATAAGGCTAAATTGCCGTCATACAGGCCGGATATGCTTTTAAAATCTCTCATACGTGCTCCTCTCATGCCAAAGGGGGGGATGTCTAGTTTATTTTATCCCACAAGGATACTTTCATCCCTTAGGAAATGCTCTATCCCCACATACTGGATTCCATTATCATCTTTCCACGGTTTCAAATAGTCTTTGACCACAACCATCTTTTTGAAAGAATCCGGTATTCTAAGGAGAGATGCGATTTCCTGCTTTTTCTTTTCCGGATCTGCAATGCTTAGTGCCGACTGAATGTAGTACCTGTCATTTCCCCTATTAAGCACAAAATCCACTTCTAACTGTTTCCGGACTTTTTTATTCTCTTCCATAGTTGCAATCTCTACGACTCCAACGTCTACATCAAAGCCTCGCCGTATTAAATCGTTATAGAGAACATTCTCCATCAAATGTGTTTCCTCGATTTGTCTAAATCCAAGTCTGGCATTCCTTAATCCTAAGTCAGTATAGTAATATTTGGACGGTGTCTTAATATACTTTTTTCCCTTAACATCATAGCGCTTTGCCTTTTGAAGCAGATAGGACTCCTCAAAGTAATGCAAATATCTATCAATGGTATCCGGTGCAAGGGATATATTTCTTTCACTCTTAAAGGTATTGGACAGTTTACCGGGATTTGTCAACGAACCAATCCCTGATGCCAGGATATCAAGAAGTATAGCCAGTACCTCTTCGTCATTTTTGATCTTATTTCTCTCCATGATGTCCTTAATATAAGTTCTTTCAAATAGATCTCGAAGATATTTACTTTTCCGTTCATGCGTATCCATTTCCAAAATCATCGGCATTCCGCCATAGGTGTAATACTCTTGCCAGGCCTCCCGCTTATCTCCTTCATAAGCATCATAAAACTCAGCAAAAGAAAGGGGAAACACTCTAATCTCATCCCCTCTATCCCTAAATTGTGTAAGCACATCTGACGAAAGCATTTTAGAGTTACTGCCGGTCACATAGACATCCGCATTTTTTATCTTCAAAAGCCCCAGAACTACATCTACAAAACTAATCTTTGCTTCCTGATTATCCACATATGGATTCTTCACTTCGGAAACCAGCTGTATCTCATCTATAAATACATAAAAAACCTTTTTTGCATCTGTAATTTGACTTCTAATATATTCATCCAAATGAAGTGGATCGCGATATTTCATATTGCGCAAATCATCCAACTGTATCCCTATAATC
>CAUSUG010000268.1:0-2785 GCA_963534765.1 uncultured Oribacterium sp. | reverse complement strand
TGATAGCATTGAAAGCATTATGCAAAGAAGAGTGCTTGTCATGTTGGATGCTTATCGAGTAGTGGAGAAGTAATTTGAATTATCAAGAAAAGGAGAAATGACATGAATCCCATGGAGTTAATGCAGTTTAGTAGAGATTTGGATGATTTTCAGGCAAACCACCCCAAGGTAGCTAAGTTCCTACAAATAGAATTTGGCAAGGGTTTACCGGAAGGAACCATTCTGGAATTAAAGATTCAAAGACCGGGGGAAGAAGAGAAAGTTACTAATCTGCGGGTTAAGCCGGAGGATAAGGGCTTGGCGAACCGTTTTAAAAAAGGCTAAATGAGATACCTCGCGCACTTCGAGGGAAACTCGTTAAGAAAATAAATGAGCATACCTAATGGGTATGCTCATTTATTTCTTCTTCCTCTGTTTTGGAAAAGAGTATTTTTTGGCTGTGGTAAAGTCCGTAATTCCCTGAGAATAGATAACTGATGGCGATGGCTAAAAGGAAGTAGGAAGAGGCCTGGAAGCCGAATAGCTCAAAGCTGATGAGTAAGGCGGTCAGAGGACAGTTGGTGACGCCGCAGAAGAGGGCAGTCATTCCCAGTGCCGCACATAGAGAAGGGTCCAATGGCAAAAATCGGCTTAATGCATTGCCCAGCGTTGCTCCTATAAACAAGGAAGGAACAATCTCTCCACCCTGAAATCCTCCTCCCAGAGAAACGGAAGTAAAGAGGATTTTCAAGAAAAAGGCAAAGAGAAAAATTTTTGTTCCGGGTTCATGAATCGTTTGCGTAATCAGCTGAATACCGGTTCCGTTATAGATATTGGTGTTTAGCGCCAAAGTGGCAAGGAGAACCATGGCTCCGCTTACAAAAATACGTAGATAAGGATTTGGAAAGTATTTGCTAAATAAATCCTTTGCTTTATGGGCGCAGGAGACAAATACTATACTTACCAAAGCGGCGGCAATAGCCAGCAGAAGAGTATATAGGGCGGAGGACCAATCCATTTCCGCCATTAGAGAAAGGGCAAGATTCGGTTCCTCAGCATGAATGACTTTTTCCGCAAAAAAATGGGCTGTTAAGGCGGAAACGGTACAGGGGAGTAAGGCGGTATAGTAAATACTGCCTACGGTGCATAGCTCTATGGCAAAGATAGCGGCCGCTATCGGGGTACCGAAGAGCCCGGAAAAAGCTGCACTCATTCCGCACATCATAATTCTTCTTTGCTCTTTTTCAGAAAGATGTAAAATTCTGCCGATACTGGAGCCCAGAGAGCCCCCTACCTGTAAAGCGGCACCTTCTCGTCCTACGGAAGCGCCGAAGAGATGGGAAAGCACAGTGCTGAAAATAATCAGAGGAGCCATTTCCACCGGCAACTTTTCTCCTCTTCGCACCGACTCAATCACCAGATTGGTACCCTTTTTGTTTTTGTCAGACAGAATGCTGTATGCGAAGACCAAAAGAAGTCCGGCAAAGGGGAGGGCAAAAAGAAGCTGGGGGTGCTTTACCCGGAATGCGGAAGCCAGTACGATACCATGGGCAAAGAAGGCGGAAATACTGCCTACAACAGCACCGGTAAGAATACCCAGCAGAATCCATTTTAAACCGTTTTTATAGGTCTCCTTTACTTTTTCAAGCTTTGCTAATCTGCTTTGATTTTTCTCTTTCCTGCTGTTGTTTTTTTTGCTTTCCGGTATTGCTTCATTTTGCGCATTCATTGTTCTAAACTTCCCTATGTTGTTATTTTAAATTCAAGCTACTTTCTTTCTTTGCATCGATGGCAAGCTGTAAACAACCCAGTATACCCTGATTGTCGTTTAAGCTGGCAGGGACGATATAATGGTCTAAATCTGCTAATTCTTTGGTTTTCAGATAGTCATTTAACTGGGCGGCTACTTCTTTACGAATTAAAGGAAAGAGCTGTTCCTGATGCATTACGCCGCCTCCCAGAATAATTCTCTCCGGACTGAGGGTTAAGATCAGATTACATAGAGCCTGACCGATGTAGTATGCCTCAATTTCCCATACTTCTTTTTGATTTACCAGTTCAATGCCTTTCTTTCCGTATCTTTTTTCAAGAGCAGGGCCTGAGGCCATACCTTCAAAACAATTCTTGTGGAAGGGGCAGTTTCCCGCAAAGGAATCCTTCGGATGGGGAACCAAGAGCATATGTCCGAGCTCCGGGTGTAACATACCGTGCAGTAATTTTCCATTACTGATAACGCCGCCGCCGATTCCGGTACCGATGGTAATATAAATGGCATTTTCCAGCCCCTTACTGGAACCGAAGGAAATCTCTCCCAGAAGAGAACCGTTTACATCCGTGTCAAAGCCCATGGGAATGGATAAAGCCTTCTGTAAAGTAGGAATCAGAGGATAGTTCTGCCACTTGAGCTTTGGGGTACTGGTAATATAGCCATAGGTTTTGGAATCTTTATGCAAATCGATGGGACCGAAGCAGGCTACACCCAGGGCGACAATGTCTTTATCCTTAAAATAATCGATAATTTTAGGAATGGTCTCCTCCGGGCTTAAGGTGGGAATGGAAACCTGCTCAATAATCTTTCCGTTCTCCTCGCAAACGGCACAAATCATCTTAGTTCCACCGGCTTCTAGGGATCCGTAATACATATATTTACCTCGCTTTAATTCTGAACAAGAAACCCGAATATAATTTCGGCTTCCTTGCTTATGATGGAATGCAGAAAACTCTACAATTTCTTTTCCCTTCAGTGTATAGAATGCTTGACAAAAATGCAATGTCTATTCCCTTTTTCTTTTGATTATCCATGCTT
>CAUSUG010000267.1:0-2822 GCA_963534765.1 uncultured Oribacterium sp. | reverse complement strand
ATGTAAATCTGTTGTCAATAATTTTTTTTTCTTTTTTCAAATATATTTAGAATCCGAAAGCCTCTTACTTTAGCCCTTAGAGTTTCAGCTCCCTGAGTAGTTGTTTCCGAAACTCCTGATCCAAAGAAGCTTTTTTAATATCTTCCAGCCTGCCCTGTTCCGCAAGAAGCCCCATTAATTGAGCTGCTCTGCTTTCTCCTTCCTCTCTTCCTTCTTCCCGTCCTACTGCTAATAGTTTTTCCAGTGCCATATTCATCTCCGGCCCTCCTTTTCTCTCCATGGAAGATTCCTTTATTCCCGCCTTAAGCGCTCTACCCCTTCTCGAATCGCCTTCACGGTAAACTCCAGCTCCTCTTCCTTTAAGTCCTCTTCAAAGCTTAAACGCAGTCCGGAATAGGCCTCCACATGGCTTTTTCCCAAGGCCAGCAACACATGGCTTGGCTCCACGGAACCGCTGGCACAGGCGGAACCGGCGCTGGCGCAAATCCCCTTTTGATCCAAAAGCAGCAAGAGACTCTCCGCCTCTATTCCCTCTATGCAAATGTGCACATTGCCGGAAAGTCTTTTTTCCCCGGAAGCTTCCAACGGATTCACCCCTGTAATCTTGATTCCGGGCACCTCTTCCAAAAGTCTTCTGAAGAACAGCTTCTGAAGCTCCCGTTTTCTTTTCTCTCTTTCCGACATGCCGGCAAAGGCCTCCTCTGCCGCCTTGGCAAAGCCTACGATACCGGGAACATTTTCCGTACCGGCACGAAAGCCCCGCTCCTGGGCTCCCCCATGAAGGAAGGCCGGAAGACGAACGCCCTTTCGAATCACCAAAAGTCCAACGCCCTTGGGTCCATGAAGCTTGTGGGCACTGGCGGAAAGCAGGTCTATCCCCATTTCCTCTAAAAACAGTGGAATCTGCCCGAAAGCCTGCACCGCATCCGTATGAAAAAGCACCCCATGCTTTTTCGCAATTTCTCCGATAGCCCGCAAATCCTGAATCGTTCCCATTTCATTGTTGGCCGCCATCACGGAAATCAAAACCGTATCCTCTGTAATCGCCTGCTCCAAAGCCTCCAAGTCCAAAAATCCCTCACTGTCCACCGGAATCCGGCTGACTCTTGCCCCCAGACTTTCCGCAAATTTGCAGCTTTCCAAAATAGCATGATGCTCTATGGCGGAACAGATAATATGGGGCTGTCTTTGCTTTTGACCTGCTACTTCGGAACCTGCTACTTCGGAGCCGGATAGACTGCTCTTTTGCTCTGCTTCGGATCCGGATAAGCTGCTCTTTTTCCCCATGGCGGAGTAAAACGCTGAAAGAATCGCCCAATTATCCGCCTCTGTCCCGCCGGAGGTAAAGTAAACTTCCCTTGGATTTACCCCCAAAAGACCGGCAATGCTTCTCCTGCTGTCCTCCACCGCCTTTTTCGCCTTCTGGGCAAAAAGATAGAGAGAGGACGGATTCCCGTAATCCTCAGAAAAATAGGGAAGCATAGCTTCCCTGACACTCTTCGATACCGCTGTTGTGGCTGCATGATCCAGATAAATCATTTCTTCTCCTCTTCGTAATAGAAGGCACCGCTCTTTCCCCCCTGCTTTTCCACAAGGTGAATCCCCTCCATGTGCATCCTTTTGTCAATGGCCTTGCACATATCGTAAATGGTCAGAAGAGTTACGGAAACACCGGTGAGAGCCTCCATTTCCACCCCTGTTTTTCCGGCGGTTTTACAAAGGCACTCCACCGTAATCCTTCCCTCTTCCTCCGAAACCTGAAAGGAAATCTTGGCAGACTGCAAAGGCAAAATATGGCAAAGGGGAATCAATTCCGAGCATTTTTTAGCCCCCATAATCCCGGCTACCTGAGCCACGGTGAACACATCTCCCTTTTTGACCTTTCTTCCCAGCACCGCCTCCATGGCTTCTTTACTGAGGAAAATGCTTCCTCTGGCCACAGCGGTTCTTTCTGTATCCGCCTTTCCGGAAACATCCACCATTCTGGCATTTCCCTGATCATCAAAATGACTAAATTCTCCCATATTTCTCCCAATCTATTGAATATCTTCACTCTTTGCAAATTCATACATTTCTTGAATTCGTTTAATCTCAAAATTTGTTGAGTATATATTGCCAAGAACTTCAGAAAATCCGGAATAAGTACTAAAGCCTAATAAATAGATTGATAAAGCCATAGCTATATCTTCGTCTGACTGATTTACTTTAGCGGATATCTTTTTTAATTCTTTGTATACGCTATCATGTGGTACCTTAACTTCATCGCCCCCTTCTGCAATTACTTGCGAAATAATAGAGGGAAGCACCATACAAATTTGGTAGAAGGCATCTTCTTGCCCTGTGACTAAAGCATAGAATTGATCCATACTTACTCTTCGTATTCTTCTATGAGACACCGATCTTCCATCAACAGTAGTAGACCATTTAATATTTTGTGACTTTTTCGCAATGGCTTCCACCAAAAAGCAAGCACAATCATCATCGTTTAAGAGTTGATTTTGCATCTTAATATAAGTTTTTCCGGAAGCGGAGGAATTCATCGTATTATGCTTATTCTTCATTTCCACATAAATTGTCCCTACTTTATCTCCCTCCGGCAAATCAATTCCTGATTCTTTTTTAAACACAACATCCCAGCCGCCTTCTGTTCCATTGTCCGGAACATGACAACCGGAGATATATTGAAATATTCTCTGATGGAAATATCCAATATCGTTATTATTGGACTTATCTCTTTGCCTAAAAATTTCATTACCAATAATTTCTTCCCATGATGATTGGTAAACTGTCTTATCAAAAATCATTTTAACAGGGTCAATAAT
>CAUSUG010000266.1:0-2835 GCA_963534765.1 uncultured Oribacterium sp. | reverse complement strand
GCCAAAAACAGCAGAATAATCAGCATTTGCCCATGTACCATAAGATAATGCAGAAGAAAAAGCTTCAGGTTCACAAGCTTGGCTCTACGTAAGAAAACAATAGCCATAATACTGCTATAGTTTAACGCCAAGGGGTGAATCGTGGATAATATGGAAGCCACAATCAGCTGTCTTCCCTTGGTGCTGAAGGAGGACAACAGTACAGCGGCAGGAAGTCTTGTGAAAATTTCCGACAGGATAAAGCCTCTACCGGTCTCATGGGCAAGAATCCATTCTCCAAACAAGCGACTAAGCAATGCACTATGATAGGTACTTTCCTTTAACAGCAAAATCAAAAAGAGAAAAAGAAATAGAAAGCCATCCAGCCTTAAGAAAATTCTTCTTCGAAAGATAAGCGTATAAAAGCTAAGAATGGGGAAAAGCAGAAGAATCGGAAGAATTCTTAGATAGGATAAAAAAATAAAAATGGAAAACACAAAAAAATGAAGCAGGGAATTGGTGTCCAATCTGCTTTCCCTGAAATTCCCCTGAAATACGTCATTTTCTTCCTCTTTTAAAATCAGTACATAGGGAAGCAAAAAGATTCCTCCAAAAAGGAAGAAGATAAAGCTAATCCGTAAGAAGGACAGAAAGCTATAACCATATTCCAAAAACAAATATAGGGAAGAAAGGCTGGTGTAGGGAAAGAGAAAACTTCCGATCTCTCCGGCCAAAACCTGTAGAACCAGAGTATGCACCAAAAGATATTTACAATTCTTTTCTTTTCCCAGGCTGTCCAATGTGATGGGAATCATCACAAACAGACTCAAAGTATCTCCAAAAAAGGTAGAAAATAGAAAGCTAAAGAAAATCAGTCTGCGGGATAAGCCTTTTCTTGTTTTACTGCGGTTTAACTGCTTGTACACCAAATGATGCAAATATTGGCTTTCCATCAAATACACGGATAGAAGCAGAATGGAAAGCATGGAGAAATACTTCTCTACGGGAAAACTCATTAGATAAGAAAAATTCGGATACTGAAAAAGGCAGGATAGAAGCACCAATCCTGCCAAGATAAGCAATACAATATTTTTGGATTTACGAATGGTAATGCTTTTAATCTTCATTATGATTGATAAAACCCTCGCCATGTACTTCCCGCACATCGGAAATGATAAAGAACGCCTTATCATCCATACTGTAAACCTGGTCCTTCACTCTGGTCACCTCTCTGGGACTCAGCACACAGTACAGCATGGTAATTCCCTGTCTGGTATACATTCCCTTCGCATCAATACCGGTAACGCCTCGTTCCAGCTCTTTCATAATCCATTGAGAAATCTCTTCTCCCTTATTGGATATAATGGTAACCGCCTTGGCAAAGTGCATACCGTCAATAAAGGAATCACAAAGTCTGGTGAAAATATATACGGATACAATGGCATAGCAGGCCTTGGTCACCCCAAAGAGCTGTAATCCCCAAAGCACTACAGCACCGTCGCAGAACTGTAAAAGCTTCGCAATGGAAATATGCTTAAAACGAGTTTGAATAATAGCCGCCATCAAATCTGTACCACCGGTAGTGCTGGATGCCGCAAAGACCAAGCCGCAGCCAATTCCCATAAGAATGGCACCAATCACAGAGTCTAAAAATAAATCATCTGCAGGAATCAGAGTGTAATCCGGAAGTACATACAAAATAAAGGAACATAGCATGGTGGCAAATATGGTTCTGGCAATAAATTTCCATCCCTTAGTGAGATATCCAAGACCAAAAAGCGGAATATTAATAACGGTATTACTTAACCACAAGGGCAAACCGAATAGGTGTCGAAGGATAATGGATATACCCGAAACTCCTCCGATAATTAATCCTGCCGGATCATAAATATTTTTGGAGGCAATGGAAATTAATAGGGAGCCTATAATCATATAACAATAGTCCCGAATCAAACGTTTTTTCTTGTTATCCATTTCTCCTCCTTAGTACAGCGGAATCCATTCCGTAATAATCCTCTATTGTATAAAAAATATGTCGGTTCTTTAATACTTCTGAAGCTCTTCTTCCTTCTGTAAAGTGATAATGCTCAGCTTTTCCTTCAGAAGGGGCAACAACTCTTCCATCGCCTGCTTTTCAATGGTGATACAGCCTGAGCTCTCCCAGGTATCCGGTGCTTTAATATGTAAGAAAATAGCGGAGCCTCTACCAAACACCACAGGATTTTGATTAAATCCGATGGCCAAAGCCTTTTCATAGCAAATCTTATAGGAATACAATCTTTCCCCGGAAATCTTCGTAGGACTTTCCACCCAGGTATTGTAGGTATTTTTCTCCCCGGACCAATAGGAAGTCTTTTGAATCTGCTTATAAGGAAGCTTGGTATTTACAGAACTTGGAAAGCCGAAGGCAAAGGAAATAGGATAAGCACCTAAAGGAGTGGTTCCGTCTCCTTCCTTTCTTTCCGTTCCTTCTTTCAAACCGTTTCTGCCATAGCCGTTGTATGTTTTCCACTGTAAATAATAGCGATCCTCTCCCTTGTTCCAAAGGCTCAATTCATGGTCCAGCATTACAAGGAGTTGTTCTTCCTTTTTTCCGATTTCTGTTTGGAAAAGCTTTTTTCCGATTCGAATCTCAGCATCGTTACTGGATGTAGAACTTTGGGATTCCAGTTTTTTCTGATATAGCTCCCCCGGTCCTGCAAAGGCAGTAAATATCATAGACAGACAAAAAAGACTAAGGAACAGGATGCTTACAAACACCTTCTTAGTCTTTTTTGTATTTTTCTTTATGGAGAATAAACTCATAGTTTTCCTTTCCTTCATCATTCTGAAATAGCTTGATATAATCCATAACAT
>CAUSUG010000265.1:0-2865 GCA_963534765.1 uncultured Oribacterium sp. | reverse complement strand
CATCCTGATAGCTTGTACTGCTTCCCTCAGAATTTCCCGTCTTATGAATACTGAGAAAATAAGAGGCCGTTCCACTGCTGTCCAACTCTCTGGAAGGCAGGTTTTGCTTCAAATAATCCACCAAAATATCTACCCCTAAGACGCCATACACCCGTCCGTCGGAAAGACGTAAGGGAACTGAATAGGCAAGGGCTTCTCTGGTTTCGCCGAATAAGGTATAGGGCTTACTCCAAAAGCCCATATCCTCCCAGGTCATCTCTGGCTTACTGTAAAAGGTCGCTTGGGTCGGCTCATATAAAAAGTCATAGTAGGGCACATCCGCAGTACCGAATTGAAAGCTGGTATTCCAGGTCTTATCGGTGGCAATCTGGGTATTTCTCACCACCAAAAGGGGCGAGCGTTCAATCAGTAAATCCAGGTTTTCCGAACTGGCTCTGGATTCCGGATCCAAATCTCGAAAGTACAGTCCGGGCTTATCCATATATTTCTTGGACTTCATACTTTCTTCCAGGTTATCGGCATTTAAAATCATGAAAACGCCGGTAACGTGATTGGTACGCATCATACTGATTAAGTCCATACTGACTGCACTTAGGAATGGAGCGGCATTTTCAGAGCTATCATCAATAGCCTCGATATCCATCTTTCCCGCATCCACCAGACCATCTGCCAAAAGATTAATCTTTTGCACGGTTTGGCTGACATTCATCCACTGATTCACCATCAGGCTTTCCAGATAATTTCGTCTTGCTTCCACACGACTTTCAATGATATCTTGGGAATTTTTATGAATCAGAGAAAACAAGCCCTGACCATAAATCGAAACCATCAAAATTAAAATCTCTAAGATAACCAAACCCATCAAAGGAATCAATATTTTCGTAAAAATCGGTTGTTTCTTCATACTCACCCTTTGGCAACTTCCGCTCCCCGCCTTAGCAAAGAGTCTTAATCATCTGACAACAAATAATTTACTTCATTTATTAAAGTCTCATAATACTGTTCAAAATTCTCATCGTTATCATACTCCGCTATAGCATCTTCTCTGGCCACACCGGAAGCCATAGCTGTTTCAATCTTATACCGATCCGACAGGGCCTTATCCTGCAGCTCGTATTCCAGAGCTTTTCGTATTTCTGCCAGATTAATGATGGAAGGGGTAAAGTACAAGGTATTGGAAGACATGGTGGACAAGGCCTTTTCCAAAGAAGGATCCATACCGCTCCCCTTCTCCTTATCAATAGCTTCCACGGTAAAGCTGTCCACACGTACCGGAAGATATTCCGCAGAAAGAGCGAACTGGGCATTTTCCTCATAGCTGGTCAGCCACTTTAAAAATTGAACGGAGGCTTCTACTCTCTTCTTATTCCCCTGAACAATCCCCATGCCGATTCCCTGCTGCATCGCAATCTCTTCCCCGCCTTCAAAGTGAGGAGCCGGCAAAACAAGATTGGTGATGGCATGTTGTTCCCGGTCCGAAATAATCACTTCCTTCGGAAAGTAAACACTGGAAGCAGAAGAACCGGTATAGGCTAAAATATCCCCTGTCTTAACATCATCGGAACGAAAGCGCCCCTCGGAGGTGAAATAGCCTTTTATAATAGGAACATATAAATTATCCCATAAGGTTTTCATCACTTCTTTAGGGAATTGCACCTTAGCATTTCCTTCCTCATCTACAGAAATCAGATTCACGCCCAGCTCTCTCGCCCCTACCAGCATATAGTTCGCATAATCATCAATGCCATAGAACGCTTTGCCGTCATCCGGCGTTTCCGTAAGAGCATCTGTGTATTGGTAATATTTTTCCGCAACCCGAAGCAATCCTTCCTTCGTCCTTAATTCCGAAAGCGTGGTGCCGGTAGCTTCCGCAAAACTGTCCCAGTCAGTTTTATTGATAAACAAAAGCTCAGTGGACTTGGCCACAGGTAAAATCTTTACGCCTCCATATTTCCTTCCCAATCGTCCTTCTTCAATAAAACTGGGCACAAAAGCGCTCCAATCCTCTTTACTAAAATAGGAATCCAGGTCAGTAAGAACCCCTTCTTCTTCCAATATCATCGCTGTATCGGTGTGCAAGCTGACAATATCCGGATAATCTCCCTGATCCAATTTCTTTTGGTTTATCCCATGTAAATTATTCTGTAAATCCAAGGTAGAACCGGGGTTATAGGCCTTCACCTCTACTCCGATATCCTTTCCACGACCTTCATTGAAGCGATTAATCGTTCGCTGAAAGGCCTCCTGTTGAATACCGGAAAAATAGGTCCAAACCGTGATTTCCAAGGGCTCTTCTTTCACACTAAAACCGCCCCTTTCTTTGCTAAAGGGGCTTTCTGCAGAACTGACCACCTTGGTACCGCAGGCCAAAAGCCCCAGTGCCATGGTCAGTAATACCGGCAATTCTAAAATCTGTATTATACTTTTCTTCATTTCCTTAACCCTTACATTCTCCCATAGCCCATGCGTATTTTTGTACAAAAAAATATCGGCGTTGTTATTAATAGCAATAATGCATTTTGTATGGCACTATAATTTTTTTAATAAATGGGAAAACTTTCGGCATTTAGGATGAGAGCAAATTCTCTTTCCCATCCAAAATGGCTTCCAACAACTTCCCCTCCCGGTCATATCGTAAAGTTAAAGAGAAAAATCCCTCTCCCTTTGTCAACAATTCCAGAAAGATCCGGTCTCCCTCCCAAAGGGGTAATGCTTTCACCTCTTCATAGGAAAAATATTGCAGTTCACCTTCCGAACATTCCTTTAAAGGACCTTCTTCCAGTACGGCAGTGAATAAAAACATATAGCTGCAATCTTTTTCTCCATAGAAAAAGCTTACGATTCCCCTTAGTTGATGGCTCAGGA
>CAUSUG010000264.1:0-2898 GCA_963534765.1 uncultured Oribacterium sp. | reverse complement strand
TGAAAATATTCTTGTTAAAATCATTGTTCTGAAAAAATTGTTCTGAAAATGCCTTAAATACCTTTTTGAAAAGATCCGTGAAATTCCACTCCACCCTCCATAGTGAAATCCCACCGCTCCCCTATAAAATTTTATAATTATGTGCCAAAGGACCTGAACCCCTCCCTAGATCCAGCATGGCTGCCAACGCAGCGGAAAGATAAGCCTTGGCATTCTCTATGGCCTCTTCCAATTCCATGCCCTTAGCAAGATTGGCAGCAATGGCGCTGGATAGGGTACAGCCGGTACCGTGGGTATTGGGATTTGAAATTCTTTCCCCTTGAAACCAAATTTCTTTACTTGTCCCTATTGTAAACAGCACATCATTGGCATCATTAATGCTGTGTCCTCCCTTTACCAGAGTTGAGCATCTGTATTTTTCTGAAAGACTGCGAGCTGCCTGCTCCATCCCAACAGCATCTTTAATACTGCTATCCGTCAGGATTTCCGCCTCCGGAATGTTTGGGGTAATGACCGTAGCCAAAGGAAGAAGCTTGCTTTTTAAGGCATCAAGTGCCCCATCCTCTATAAGTCTTGCGCCGCTGGTTGCCACCATTACCGGATCCACAACAACATGCTTAGCCCCATAGAATTTCAATTTTTCCGCAATCACTTCAATCAGTGCCCTTGAGGAGACCATCCCAATCTTTACTGCATCCGGGAAAATATCTTCAAAAACTGCATCCAACTGCTGTCCCAGAAAATCCGGACTTGTTTCTACTATCCCCCTCACGCCACAGGTGTTCTGTGCCGTTAAGGCGGTAATGGCTGTCATGGCATAAACGCCGTTCATGGTCATGGTTTTGATATCCGCCTGAATGCCCGCACCGCCACTGGAGTCACTTCCTGCAATACTTAATGCTGTTCTCATTTTCCTACCTTCTTTCTCCCGACTATCCAATAGTTGCTTTCCGACTTTTTTCCCCGCCGGACAGGAAGCTTTCGTCTCCTATCGCTCCTTTTCCGGAAATAGCGCCTTTAGGCACTGCTTTCGTAAATCCGCCGTAGCCCCCTCTATATCCGGCTTTGCAAAAATTGCAGAAATCACGGCTATCCCTGCAATACCGCTATCCTTTAATTCCATCACATTCTCTCTGCTAATACCGCCGATGGCTACCACCGGAAGATCCACCGCCTCACAGATGGCTTTTAGGGTTTCAAAACTCACATCCACCGCATCTTTTTTGGAGCCTGTAGTGAACACTGCCCCCACGCCCAGATAGTCCGCCCCTCTTTCCCTTGCAAGAATAGCTTCCTCCACGGTCTGTACCGATACCCCCAAGATTTTCTCTTTTCCCAGTTTTTCTCGAACCATCCCCGCTTCCATGTCTTCCTGCCCCACATGAACACCGTCCGCATCCGCTTCTATAGCCAGTTCCACCTCATCATCCAAAACAAAGGGAACCCCATAGCTTCTGCACAGCCGTCCTATTTCCAAGGCTTCCTGAAGATAGGCATCGTGGTCTAAAGCCATGTCTTCCTTTTCCCGTAGCTGGATAAAGCTTGCACCACCCTTTAAGGCAGACTCCACATCTTCTTTTAAGCTTCTTCCTTTAAGCCAGTGTCGATCCGTCACCGCATACAGTAAAAGGGAGTCTTTATCGAATTTCATACTTCGCTCCTTTTTCCAGCTCCTCCCCTGTCATCAGGCTGATGGCGTCTATAATGCGATTCCGATAAGTGGCATTTCCTTCCCCTTCCAGTAAGCGGCCTTTCCCGATTTCTCCGGCAAGCCCCATAGCGCAGGTGGCTGCTGCAACTGCTTCCAAGGCATTCTCCGGATTTGCCGCTAGAAATGCGCTAATCAATCCGGAGAGCTGGCAACCTGTACCGGTAATCCTACTCATTTCTTGGCAACCATTCCGAATAACATAAGCCTTTTCCCCATCCGTCACCAGATCGATTGCCCCTGTAATGGCAAGGATAGTACCAAAACTTTGTGCATATTTTTTCGCAAAGAATAGCATCTTTTGAAGATTTTCCTCTCTCACCACATCCACAGCATCCGCATCCACGCCCTTTGTGGATTGGCTTCCCAATGCCAAAGCTTTCACTTCGGAGACATTTCCCCGAATCACATCAAAATGCACTTCCTTCATTAAGGAAAGGGCTGTTTTCGTCCTAAGAGCGGAAGCTCCGGCTCCCACAGGATCCAAGAGAATTTTATGTTGAAGAGCATTGGCTTTCTTTCCTGCCAAATGCATGGCCTCTATAGTTCTTTGGTTCAGGGTTCCGATATTGATGTTTAGCCCCTCGCATAAGGAAGTAATCTCTTCCACCTCTTCCCTATCATCCGCCATAATCGGACTGGCACCTATGGCCAGGATTACATTTGCCACATCATTTACCGTTACATAATTTGTAATATTATGCACCAATGGGGCTTTCCTTCTGACATTTTCCAAACATTCCTTCACTTTTTAGCTCCTTTCTTTCTGTAAACTTCTTTGCCGGCTTCTTAATGGACGAGACCTTATATTTCCTGATAGGCAAGACCTCCTATTTCCTGACATATGAGGTCTCACACACTTTAGGAGAGAAATATAAGCAGAATAAAGTGGAACGAGATACCGCACACTACGCGAGCGACACTTGTTAAGAATAAAAAACGCCATCCCCAAAAAGGATAGCGTAGAATTCATGGTCTCATGAGATGCAGAATGAAGAATCATAAGTACCTGTCCCTTAGCGGACTATTTCCCTACGTTGGCATTATCCAAATCAGGTTATGGGTCAGGATTGTTCAATCCACTCTCAGCTCTCAATGAGCTCCCCGTTGTTTATTTTTCATTATAGGTTGTCTAGAACAAATGTCAATACTGTGCGTTGATACAGCTATTTACTTGCACTCTTTTTAAC
>CAUSUG010000263.1:0-2898 GCA_963534765.1 uncultured Oribacterium sp. | reverse complement strand
CCTAGTGCTTTTTAATCGTATTACTGATATGATTAGAGTAAATCCAAATAAGAATAGGAAGATTTCGGGGTTTCACTTTGAAAGACAATCTTCAGGCTTACTATGGGAAGGAAGGTTTCGTTTAAAAGTCCTTTCAGACATATTTTAGGAGGTGCTTTTGGTGGAAGAGAGCTTGATGAACAACTATACGGAGATTTTACAGAATGAGCTGGTGCCGGCCATGGGCTGTACGGAACCCATTGCCATTGCCTATGCCGCAGCGGCAGCAAGGAAGCTTCTGGGAGAAGAGGTCAAGGAGATAAAGCTTTGCTGTTCCGGGAACATTATTAAGAATGTAAAGGCGGTTACCGTCCCCAATTCCGGCGGGCAGAAGGGTATGCAGGTAGCGGCCATCTTAGGCGTACTTGGCGGCGACTCCGATTTAAAGCTGGAGGTTCTGTCTACCGTTACGGATGAGGATCGGGAACAGTGCAGAAAGCTGGTGGATACCGGTTTTTGCAAGGTCAGCTTTCAGGAGGAGGGGCCAAAGCTTTACATTGCGGTAGAGCTTCTGTCCGAAAACCATAAGGTAAAACTGGAGATTGCAAATCAGCACAGTAACATCATTTACATGGAAAAGGACGGAGAAGTTCTTTACAAAGAAGGAGAAGAGGATAAGCAGGATGTGATTTCCACAGGAGGAGACCGGAGTCTGATGTCTCTTCAGGGCATTTTGGACTATGCCAATGCAGTGGATTTATCCTTGGTAAGGCCGTCTTTACAGAGACAGGTGGAGATGAACCTGGCGATTTCCCAAGAGGGCTTGGACAATCCCTGGGGGGCCAGTGTGGGAAAGACGATTTTGGAGACCTGGGGCTCCGATGTACGGGCTTGTGCATGCGCCAGAGCGGCAGCAGGATCTGATGCCAGAATGAGCGGCTGTCCCCTTCCGGTGGTGATTAACTCCGGCTCCGGCAATCAGGGTATTACCGTAAGTATGCCGGTGGTGGAATATGCGAAAGCCCTTTCCATTTCCGAAGAGAAGATGTACAGAGCCTTGATTGTCAGCAATCTGGTGTCTATTTACATTAAGCATTATATCGGTGCTCTTTCCGCTTTTTGCGGTGCGGTAAGTGCTTCCTGCGGTGCAGGTGCCGGCATTACCTATCTTTGCGGCGGAAATTATCAGAAGATCGGTCGTACCATCAGCAACACCTTAGGCAATGTGGGGGGCATTGTCTGTGACGGTGCCAAGCCCAGCTGTGCGGCGAAGATTGCTTCCTCCGTCCATGCCGCTATTTTGGCTCACCACATGAGTATGAAGGATCAGGGCTTCCATGGGGGAGAAGGCATTGTGGAAGAGGATGTGGAGAAGACCATCAGAAATATGGGGTATATCGGAAAGGTGGGGATGCAATCCACCGACAGAGAAATTTTGAAGGTAATGACCGATCAGGTGGATGTGAATTCCTGTGTGTAGGATCTTGCCTTGAGATTTGGCTTGAAAATTTACAACAAAATAAGAAGGAGAAAAAGTATGGAAAAACAAGGATTTATTCATAGTCTGCCCTTTAAGCTTTTGGTGGCATTGGCTGTGGGCATTTGCTTAGGACTGGCGTTAAGCGGGATGGAGAACGGAGTATCCCACGCGATTTTGAACATTGTGGTAACCGTGAAATATATTGCGGCACAGTTTATCAGCTTCTGTGTACCGCTGATTATCATTGGCTTTATCGCACCCTCCATCACAAGACTGGGAAATAATGCTTCCCGTATGCTGATGGTGGCTTTATTCATTGCCTATGTATCCTCCATCGGAGCGGCATTTTTTGCTACCGTTGCCGGATACGGCATTTTACCTCACTTAAATATCAACCCTGACGTAGACGGCTTAAAGGAGCTTCCAGAGGTAGTCTTCCAGCTGTCCATTCCTCAGATTATGCCTGTAATGTCTGCCCTTTTCTTCTCCGTATTGGTAGGACTTGCGGCAGCTTGGAACAATTCCAAGATTATTACTCAGGCGCTGGAAGAGTTCCAGAACATCGTTTTATCCATCGTAACCAAGTTCGTTATTCCGGTATTGCCGATTTTGATTGGTACCACCTTCTGTACTCTGGCTTACGAAGGAACCATTACCAAGCAGTTACCAATCTTCTTGATTATCATCATTATCGTAATGATTGGACATTACATCTGGCTGACTCTTCTTTACTCCCTTGCGGGAGCTTATGCGAAGAAGAATCCTATGAATGTTCTTAAGCACTATGGCCCTGCTTACATGACAGCGGTAGGAACCATGTCCTCCGCAGCAACCCTTTCCGTAGCCTTGGAGTGTGCAAAAAAGTCCGAGCCGACCATCCGTGAAGATATGGTGGACTTCGGAATTCCTCTTTTTGCCAATATTCACCTTTGTGGCTCCGTTATGACCGAGACCTTCTTCGTTATGGCGGTATCTAAGATGCTCTACAATGAGTTCCCTTCCGTAGAGAAGATGATTCTTTTCTGCCTCTTACTGGGCGTATTCGCCATCGGCGCTCCCGGTGTTCCCGGCGGAACCGTTATGGCTTCCTTGGGACTGATTACCGGTGTACTTGGCTTTGACGAGACAGGAACCGCTTTGATGCTGACCATCTTTGCATTACAGGATTCCTTTGGAACCGCTTGTAACGTAACCGGAGACGGTGCATTGGCACTGATTCTTACCGGATATGCAGAGAAGCACGGGATTCATCCACAGAAGTTGGAGTCTGTACTGTAAGGGCTCTGTACTCCGGATGCGTGTTTGAGGCAAGAAAAAGTATCTAAAGAATCTTATAAACCATGATAGAAAATAAATAATCTATCTATGGATATGGGGAAATGCTAGAAAGTATGATGTAATAGTGATAGCGAAGTATATGGAAAAGAGACAGTTTAGGC
>CAUSUG010000262.1:0-2945 GCA_963534765.1 uncultured Oribacterium sp. | reverse complement strand
GAAGTAAAATCTACCGAGAGGTCAATGAGTAGAATTTAGTTTTTCATTTTTGAACTTTAGTAACACAGAGGATTGCACTTGCAAAAATGCAATTTAACCTTTACAATAAAGTGGCGTTTGTATACAGGATTTTTTAGAAGGAAGAAGCATGGAAGAACAGCAAATTCAGGCTTACGGAAAGATTAATCTTTCCCTGGATGTGAAAAGAAAAAGGCCGGATGGATATCATGATGTGTGCATGGTCATGCAGACCGTTAAGCTTCATGACCGGATTTTTCTGACAAGGGAGAAGACTCCCGGCATTCGCTTAAGCAGTAATTTGGACTTTCTCCCCACGGGAGAGGATAATCTGATGGTAAAAGCCGCAAGGCTTTTGGCAGAAGAATTTTCCATAAAGGAGGGCTTATCCTTCCGACTGGAAAAGCGTATTCCGGTTTCCGGAGGAATGGCCGGAGGATCCACGGATGCCGCCGCTGTATTGCATTTGATGAATCAGGTTTATGCTCTGGGACTTAGTATAAAGGATTTAGAGAAAAGAGGAGTAAAGCTGGGAGCGGACGTTCCCTTCTGTCTACACAGAGGTTGCTATCTTTCAGAAGGCATCGGAGAAATTCTTACACCCCTTCCCAACTTACCGGCTTGTATTCTTCTCTTGGCAAAACCGGCATTTTCCCTGTCTACAAAGGCTGTTTATGAAGCCTTGAACGTAAGTGCCATTCCTAAAGAAGAGCATCCGGATGTGGAAAAATTTCTGCATTTTCTGAAAAAAGGAGATTTATCGGAAATTACTCCTCTTATGGGGAATATTTTGGAAAAAGTCAGTATTGCCATGCGACCGGAAATACAAGTTCTTAAGGAGCGTCTCCTGTCTTACGGAGCGGAAGTAGCCTTGATGAGCGGTTCAGGTCCCACGGTCTTCGCTCTTTTTCCTTTGGAACATAAATCCCGGGCGGAAATAGCCTATCAGGCACTTCGCTATGGCGAGGATCGACATTTAGCACAGCAGGTATATCTTACAGAGCCATGGGCAGAAGAAGGAGGTATAGATGAGTAGTGATTTTACCATTAATATGAACGAGTATCTTCCCCTACGGGATTTGGTGTTCAACACCCTAAGACAGGCAATTCTAAAGGGAGAACTGAAGCCCGGCGAAAGGCTTATGGAGATTCAACTGGCTGAAAAACTTGGCGTTTCCAGAACCCCTATTCGTGAGGCAATCCGAAAGCTGGAGCTGGAAGGTTTGGTCCTGATGATTCCCAGACGGGGGGCAGAGGTAGCGAAGATTTCCCACAAGTCTTTGCAGGATGTGCTGGAGGTTCGGGGTGCTTTGGAAGAGCTGGCTACAGACCTTGCCTGCCAGAGAATCGACGAAGAGCAGCTTGCAGCCTTACATAAGGCGGAGGATTGTTTTAAGAAGGCCGTAGCCACCGGCACGGAAATGGAAATTGCAGAGGCGGATGAGGCCTACCATGACATCATTTACAATGCCACCGGCAATAAACGTTTGATTCAGATGATTAACAATCTTCGGGAGCAGATGTACCGCTATCGTTTAGAATATATTAAAGATGAGGCTCAAAGAGGAACCCTCATCAACGAACATGAGAAGATTCTGGAAGCTATCCGTATTCGTGACATTATCCGTGCAAAGGCTTTGATGAAGGAGCATATCGATAATCAGGAAATGACGGTTTCCAAAAATCTGAATGAGCAGGAAGAAGCCGGTAAGAAATAAAGCAAGAATTCAGCAAAAAGATAGAGCAAGAAAATGGATTTCCCGCAATCCATTCGACAATACTTGTGAAGCATAAAAAAACACCTTGGAAGGAGCCCCCTTACGCCTTTCGGCAAGCTCTTTTCCAAGATGTTTTTCTTTAACCTTCCCCGTTCTTTCTCTCCTAAACCAAGAAAGGGAAAGGCTCTTTACTCTTCTGTTTCGGGATTTTCATCATCCTCACTACGCTTCTTTACCTGGTAGCTCCAAAAACCGAAGCTTCCCATGGCCAGCAGGGCTGATAGTCCATAGAATACCATATCGCTGTCATCTCCTGTGGCAATCTTTCTGGCCACGCCCAAGACGGCGGGTACCTGACTGATGATTCCCTCGATGGGTTTTAGGATTTCTCTACCCACTCCCAAAACGCCGGGATTCTTGGGCGGACTACCGGGAGGATTCTCATTTCCTCCTTTCGGCTTCGGTCCGGGAGCCGGAGTGGATGGATCTCGGTAGTAGCTGTTTTTAAACAACAGCTCACCGGACTTATCCTCTTCTCCTTCTTTCTCCGCAAGGACAATGGCATAAAGATAAGGAGATACTTCATTTCCATTGTAGTCCTTGTTCTTACTGTGTACTTCAATCACAACGGAATATACCGTGGTGTCATAGGTAAAGCCTTCATGATTTCGCTGTTCCTGACGAACACGATAATGATACTCACCCTCACTTAAAAACTGCATCTTTCCAAAGCTGAACTGCTCTTCCCCGGAGTCCATGTGGAGATCCATAATGTAGGGGGTGGGTAGCGGCGCATTGGGGCTTTCCACAGCTCTTTCTATATAGACGCGGAACTCTGACTGGGGAACCTCTTCTCCTGAAACAGAGATGGCAAAGGGAATCTGCACTTCTGCAGGCTTCTCCAAGCCGAAATTTTTCTTCTGTTCACTGGCACTGGAGACCAGTACCGTGGACTTCCCCGTCCCCATTAAGAGGAGGGCACATAGTCCCGCTAAGATTTTTTGACATTTTTTTCGAAACAAATTCCCTCACCCCCTTATGGGTTTATTCTGGCAAAGACAATCATCCTACCGTTGGTGGATGCAGATACACAGGTGGATAAGCTGATTACCTGATCCGTGTCTTTCATCCCAATATCTCTATACTGCTGTGCATTATTTTTGATGTAATCCAGAAACTCCTGCATATTCCCCTGTTTATCCATAACAT
>CAUSUG010000261.1:0-2948 GCA_963534765.1 uncultured Oribacterium sp. | reverse complement strand
GCTATGTGCAAAAAGAGGAACAGTTAGTCAAGGCACCTGAGGTACTTGGACTAAAATTGAACCCCGGTAAGAAATATTATCAACTTTCTTTTAAGGGAGATGATAGAGTATCAAAATATTCCTATTTAAATGCAATCAAATCATTTATGGTAGCCGGTCAGACTTATACACGGATGGGATCCTTCCACCCTGAGCTTTTGAACATGGGGGCAAAATATATCTTGGATGATTCTACAAATGCAAAAGCATTTGAAGATATTCTTCTTTTCTCTGTTCCCACAGCCAATGCGGATAAAAAGCAGGAAATTCTTATTGAAGCGGAAGGATACGAAGTAGCTACCATTCC
The DNA here is from genome assembly GCA_963534765.1 of uncultured Oribacterium sp. GTDB lineage: Bacteria > Bacillota > Clostridia > Lachnospirales > Lachnospiraceae > Oribacterium. The sequence continues at coordinate 2,602 of CAUSUG010000261.1, read as the reverse complement.
TCTTTCCTAAGAGCCTTTAGGCGAAAAGTAGAACGTTTGTAAAAATATAAGAAAGAAGCGGTGAAAGAAAACCGGTACAGAAACCGGAACAATCTTTCGCCGCTTTTTTATTTCCAATCATTTAATTTCAACCATCACCGGTTTCGGAGCGGCAGGAATAACACTTTAGTTTATTAAAGCAATAAATCGTATTTATATACCGAGGCAAATGCATAATATTTTTCTATACTTCTTATTCTTTTCTTTGCTTGGGACGAAAAACTTAGGAGTCAGCAGATGAACAGCTGTGTTTTAGCACTTAAGGAGAAGAGAAAATGAAAAAAGGAGTGGAACAAAAGAAAAAAGAGCCGAAAGCGAAGAAGGGAGGCTTGTTCCAAAGCTTGCGTTTAAGCAGCAAAATGTCGATTTTGATCGGCCTTTGCTCGGCGATTGCGCTTATCGGGACAGGCTCTATTCTAATTAATATTAGTAAGAGCAGTATGGAAAAGACCGTTGACAGCAATATGGTGGATAAAACCCATATGGCCATCAATGATATTGAAAATATTCTTTACCAGAATCAGGTGGTTGCGGAAACCATCCGAGAGGGCATTATGTCGGCTTATGAAACCCAGGAAGAGGTAGGGGCAGCGCCCGCCAATATCTGGAATATTGTGGATGGAAATGGAAATGCCGTTGCCACCAAGGTGATGGGACCGACTACTTTCCAGTCTCGGGTAAGAAATGTGGCAATTCCGGCAAATCTTTATAATGCGGAGTCTGCTATGTTGGACTCTCTTTACGCGGCGGTCAACAGTGATGACAGTATATTTGGCGTAGGAGTCTATTTTGACAAGGGTGCCTTTATTCCCGGCGTGGATGACTATTCCCTGTATCTTAGCAAGGAAAATGCCAAGACTCGTACTGTGCAGACCTATTCCGCAGGCTATCAGGAAGAAGAGGATTTTAAGCATTTAAAAGAAACACAAAAGCTTAGCGTTAGCAGCATTTATCAGGATGCCTATACCAAGGATTGGGTTTTTTCCATAATGGTTCCTATTGTTATTAAAGAGGAATTTAAGGGCTATGTTCTTGTGGATATGAAAATGGATGTTTTCGAACTTCTGCAGCAATCGGACGAACGTTTTCCATCTTTGGCGGTTGATTTGACAGATCATGATGGCAATGTTGCTTATTCTATGGATGCGGACGCCGTTGCAAAACCCGTAAAGGATACATTACCGGAGGATGTATACAATACTCTGGAAAGCATGAAGGCAGAGGGAAAATCATTTAATGTGGTTACTGATAGCTTGGATAAGGGGAAGGTAAAGCGCTTTCTTGCTCCGCTAGAAGTAGGAGATACAGACTGGTGGGTAAGTGTCAGCCTTTCTGAAGCAGAATATAATGCTACTCTGATGACTTTGGTAAAGACTGCTGTGTTGACCAATTTATTGGGGGTATTGATTTTGGTTTGCCTTACCCATTTCCTGATTCGTACCTCATTGGCTCCTTTAAAGAAAATTTCTTCTTCCGGAGTGGAAGTGGCCAAGGGAAATTTCGATGTAGACATTCAGTACAATAAGAAAGACGAAATCGGAGAGCTGGCAGAAAGCATGAGAGAAATCATGCAGAGAATACGGACTATTATTTCCGACTTACAAAATAAGCTCAGTGAGCTGTCCAAGGGAAATTTCCGGGTGGATATGGAAGATCAGGAGTATTATGCCGGTGCCTATGCACCTCTCCTACAGTCTCTTAGGGATATTCGGGGAGACCTGTCCAATACTATGAAGGAAATCAGAAATTCCGCAGAGCAGGTACAGGAAGGAGCGGATCAGGTAAGTAATGCCGCCCAGTCTCTTTCTGAAGGGTCTACGGAACAGGCTTCTTCCATCGAAGAACTCTCCGCTACCATGGATGATATTTCCCACAAGATTGACAGTACGGTAAAGATTACCGAGGAAGTGGCAAAGTTAAGTAATGATGCGGAGAAGGCTGTAAATGTCAGCACCAATAAGATGGATGAGATGTCCAGAGCCATGCAGGACATTACGGAGAAATCCCAGGAAATCAATAAGATTATCAAGACCATTGACGACATTGCTTTCCAAACCAATATCCTCTCCCTAAATGCTTCTATAGAAGCAGCCCGTGCCGGAGCGGCAGGAAAGGGCTTTGCGGTTGTGGCAGATGAGGTAGGAAACCTGGCTCAAAAATCTGCCAAGGCAGCCCAGAATACCAGCAGTTTAATCGAAGAGGCTATCGATGCCATCGGTAAGGGTGCAAAGCTTTCCGAGGAAACTGCCCAGTCTTTGGTGGTGGTTTCTGAACAGAGTAAGAAAATCAACAGTATGATTACAAACATTTCCCTGGCATCGGATGAACAGGCCAAGGGCGTAAAGCAGGTAAGTGTGGGAATCGACCAGATTTCTTCCGTGGTACAGAATAACTCCGCAACAGCGGAAGAAAGTGCCGCGGCTTCCGAAGAGCTTACCGGACAGGCTCATACTTTAAATGAGCTGATGGAAAAATTTCAGCTGAAGGAAGATTAAGGGATAAGCTGATGAATAGAGAGGACAACAGGATTAAATGATAGTTTAAGCAATGTTTTAAAAAGATG
>CAUSUG010000260.1:0-2956 GCA_963534765.1 uncultured Oribacterium sp. | reverse complement strand
GGGCCCGATGAGGACGCTCAGGGTCATGGACACAGCCACGAACACAAGCATGAGCCGGAAGAGAGCCAAGGGCACAGTCATGAGCATAATCACACTCATACCCATGAGCATGCCCATAATCATGAGCACAGCCATGAGCATGGACAGGGGAAGACTTTGGCTCACATCCATAGTCACAGAAACCTTATAGGCTTTGATGAACATGGTATTCCCACCATTACCTTAAAGTCCGATCATGAGGAGGATGGGGACGATAAAGCCTTTATTAGAGATTATATGAATGCGGTTTCCGCCTATCGAAAGACCTTCCCCTCAAAGCAGGATGTGTTGGAGCAAACCCCGGACCCGGCAGTACGGGAATTAATCATACGACAGGAGCAGCTTGGCTTTGACACTACCTTTGATCGTTTTGATCAACAGCAACCCCAGTGTAGCTTCGGTATGGCCGGTATCTGCTGTAAAATCTGTAATATGGGTCCCTGTAAGGTTACTCCGAAAAGTCCAAAGGGAGTCTGCGGAGCGGATGCGGATTTGATTGTAGCCAGAAATCTTCTTCGCTCTGCAGCGGCAGGTGTGGCTCAGCACGGAATGCATGGTCGTGAAGTTATCTTATCCTTAAAGTGGGCGGCAGAGGGAAAGCTGGATCTTCCGATTTTAGGACAGCAAAAGATTCGGGATGTGGCAAAGGCTTTCGGCATCAAGACCAGTAGAAGAAACATTAAGAAAATTGCCTCCGAGCTTGCAGATGTTTTGCTGGAGGATATGAGCCGCACGGTTCCAAAGGACTATGAGGTTATCAAGGCCATGGCGCCCAAGGAAAGGCAGGAGTTATGGGAGAAGCTGGATATCCTGCCCATCAGTGCCTATCATGAAGTTTTTGAAGCTTATCATAAAACCGGCGTAGGTACAGATGGAGATTGGAAGAGTGTCATGCAGCAATTTCTTCGTTGCGGTCTGGCCTTCACCTTTTCAGGGGTGGTGAGTACCGCCATTGCCACAGACGGGCTTTTCGGCGTAGGAGACCGGGTAACCTCTAAGGTAAACATCGGTGCCTTGAAGAAAGGTTATGTGAATATTGCAGTGCACGGTCATCTTCCTACCCTGGTCAGCGAAATTGTTAAAGTCGGACAGGAAGAGCGTTTCGTAGAGCTGGCTAAGAAGGCCGGAGCCAAGGGGATTCGCTTCTATGGAATCTGCTGTTCAGGACTTTCCGCAATGTATCGTTATAGCAACGTTATCCCCTTGTCCAATGCAGTTTCTGCGGAACTGGTACTGGGTACCGGTGCCTTGGATTTATGGATTGCGGATGTACAGGATGTGTTCCCGGCAATCATGGAGGTGGCAAATTGCTTTAAAACTACGGTAATTACCACCAGCGACTCTGCAAGACTTCCGGGAGCGGAACGTTATGAATATGATCACCATCATTCCAATATCGGAGAAACCAGAGCGCTGGCGGAGAAGATTGTGCTTCGAGGAATCAAGAGCTTCCAGGACAGACAGGGAATTCCGGTTTACATTCCTCCCTACGAAGTGGAGGCGGAGGTGGGCTTCTCCGTAGAATATGTGCATAAACGCTTCGGTTCCATGGAGCCTATGGCAAAGGCATTAAAGGAAGGCAAGATTCTGGGCATCGTAAATATGGTGGGATGTAACAATCCTAAAGTATTATACGAAAAATGTATTATTGACGTAGCAAATGCTTTACTCCGAAATAATATTTTAATTTTAACCAATGGATGTGCTTCCTTCCCTCTGATGAAAATGGGCTATTGCAATATTTCCGGCCAAAGACATTGCGGAAAGAATTTAAAAGAATTCTTAGGCGCGGATTTACCACCGGTATGGCATGTGGGTGAGTGTATTGATAACACCCGATCCACCGGTATCTTTGCAGGAATTGCCGGTGTGGAAGGGAAGAAGATTCAGGAAATGCCCTATGCCTTTACTTCACCGGAGTGGAGTAATGAAAAGGGAATCGATGCAGCCTTAGGCTTCAGACTGATGGGAGTGAATTCCTACCATTGTGTAGAGGCGCAAATTCACGGATCGAAAAATGTCATCGAATTTCTAAAGGAAGGAACCAGAGAAACTCTTGGTTCCGTGATGTATGTAGATACGGATCCGGATAAGCTGGGAGAAAAGATTGTTGCGGATATTATAGAGAAGAGAAAGGCTTTAGGCTGGGTTGTTCCCAAGGAAATTGTGCATAAAGAACTCACCGGCGAAGAGCTGTTAGCTCAAATTTCTGTAAAAGTAAAAAAGGCGGAATAAAAGCTTAAAGAGAGAAATTAGAAAGGAGATAAGCTATGGCTTGTGTTGCAGTACCTATTGTAGAGGGGATTATAGTAAAAACGGCTGAATGGATTCTTGTGCAAAAGGAAAGAAAAGAGGAGGCAAGAACAAAAGCTTTGAAAGGGGAAGCTGAGGGAAAAAGTTTGATGAATGGGGAAAAAAGATATTCTTCCCCATTGAAAAATGGGAATTTCCCGGAAGGCGAGGCGCATTCCGCTTTAACGAATTCCGGTACTTTGGTGGGACTAAGTCTTCGGAAGAAGCTGCATCTCTTATCGAACTTTTTATTTTCCGGTTCCGTTCTTTTGGTTTTTGAACATTTTTGGCATGGGGAAATCGTTCCCTTCTTCCCCTTTTTAACAGGGGCAAGAACACCGGAGGATAGCTATACCATGTTACAGGAAATGAGTACGGTGGGCGTTTCTATGGCTCTTCTTATTACCGGAATCTGGGCAGTTTATTGCTTTGTACTGGAAAGAAAGCTGCAGAAGGAAGGAGAGAAGAATGCATCTATTGCTTAGTGTTTTTGCAACAGAATGGAGCTTTTCCCGCTTTTTACGGGATAAAAACAAGGAATATGCCTATCATATTCCCTGTTTACTCTTTTTATCCGCCAGCCTGATGTGGTTTGTGGACAGTATCTTTGAATATCTGGAGAAGG
>CAUSUG010000259.1:0-2988 GCA_963534765.1 uncultured Oribacterium sp. | reverse complement strand
AAAGGAAAACGAATTTTCCTATTTTTTAACAGCAAAGGAGGAACTATGGTACGAAAGGGCTTTAAAAATCTGGCAATTGGGATGGCAGCGTGTATGATGCTTTCGCAAAGCTTCCCCGCTTTGGCGGTAGGAAATACGGAGGGCCATTGGCAGAAGGAGAAAGGGGCTTGGACATTTATAAATCCCCAGGGAGAAAAACAGAAGGGATGGATTGTCTCCGAGGGAGCTTGGTATCTGCTGAAGGAAGACAGCGGAACACTTCAATCCGGCTGGTGGAAAAGCCCAAGCGGAAAATGGTTCTTCTTCCACACTGCTCATGACGGTTCCTTTGGAAGGCTCTGTACAGGTTGGCAGTGGATTGACGGCTACTGCTATTATTTCGAGGATCAGGATTCTGCCCATTTAGGGGAGTTGCTTACCGCGGGAGCAAAGGATGGCTATTCCGTAGATGAGGATGGACGTTGGGTAGAGAATGGAAAGCCTGTTTATGAGCAGGGCAAAGGGCTTCTCTCCAAGGAAGATGGACAACAGGTTGCGGGAGTAAGCCGTAGTATTCCGGAAGTCCTAGGGGTAAATCGCAGCAGCTCCGGCGGTTCCGGCAGGTCATCAGGGGGAAGCTCCGGAAGGAGTTCCGGAAGCGGTTCAGGCAGTGTAAGCAATTCTACAAACAGTCAACAGTCTTCGACAGAAAAGCAGAAGGAGGACGCGGAGAAGAAGGCTCGGGAAGAAAAGGAAAAGAAAGAGCAGGAAAAGAAAGAGCAAGAAGAGCAGGAGAAAAAGGAAGTCTTTTCCGTATTGGAGAGAGAGCATAGCGGAGTAGTCAATCTGGGATTTGACAAGTACATTGTACTCTCCTTTAAAGAGGGACGCCCGGAGGATTACAAGGTAGAAGTGGATGGAACCGATATTACCGAAGCGTTAACGCCCATTGATACTGCCGGAAAGCTTTGGAAGTGGGAAAGCACGGTGGTTTCTCCCAAGAATCTGACGATTTCCAAGAAAGATGGCGGAGAAGAAAAAGAGATTCTGTCTTTAAATTCCGGAGAGGCTAAGGAGGCACCTGCAAGATCCTTCGAAAGCTCCGGGGATCTGTCTTTAGTCATAAAGGGAAAAGTTACGAAGGAAGAGTTAAATTATCCCTCCGTACAAGCAGGTAGGGAAAGAACCAAGGAAAGCAGAACTACCTTTGACTTAAGTGAGCAAGAAGAAAAGGGAATCCCTATTACCTATTATTTTAAAGCCTTTCCGGTGGATTTTAAGGGGGAAAATAATGGAAAGCCCATCAAATATGAACTACTTGCTGAAACAGAAGAACAGAAAAAATGGTTTGACGGTATTGATTCTATTTCCTCTTTGAGTGAAGGCAGTATTTACGGCTTGGGAAATAAAAATGCCTCTTTGCAATTTACGAAGGAAGCGGTGCATAAGACTAGGCATGGAGAGCTTGGTGTTGTGAATATTCCTGCAGGACAGGAGAACCTAAGGAGCAAGGGCTGGTATAAAGTGAAGATTCATTCCTCCTATGATGACAGTACATTGACCATTCCCTTGGAACTGGTTTCTCAGGATAAGTTGGTGTTACAACAGGCTCCGGAGAGCAGTACTCCAAAACAGGGTGAGACTATTCGCTTTATGGCAGAGGTTCCGGGAAGAATGTATCTCAGCGAGTTTGGAGAACCCTCCTCAAAATTAGTTTTAAAAAAGCCGGATGGTAGCAGTCAAAAGCTGGAATATCTTAAAGACTTTTACTATTATGATGGGGCATTACTTCTTTATGGAAAGAGAAAGGACGAAGAAGGAAGTCTTCTCACCGATCAGGCAGGACAATATGTGCTTACGGTAAAGCTAAACGGATATGGAAAGATCAAGCAACGCTTTGAGGTTTTTGCCGGAGAAGCCAAAGAAGAGCAGGATGAAAAGGAGGAGAAGGCAAGACAGAAAGACGGAGAAAAAGACCGGGGAAGCTTTGATGCCATTTCCCATGCTACCTCTAGAGAGGTTCTGACAAAGAAGAAGCCGAACCTTTCCGATTTGCCAAAGCTTGGAGAAGGGGAGGATAAGTATTTAGCAGTATCCTATGATCTTTTAAGCAACGCTTTATTGCTTAGAGAGCTGGGAATTTCCAATCCGGATGCGAATCTGGTGGCAGCTCGTTTCCTTCGTTCCAGAGGGGACAAGTATTTTCTTCCCGAAGGAGGAGATCAATTCTACGATTTTACCGGATATTTTGCAGCCTACAAAGAAAAAACGGCAAGGAGCATCGCAAGCTATTCTCCGTCAGAATATTTGAAAACCGCAGAAGCCATTAGAAAGGCTCCTACTTCTCTTTATAGAGTCTTAGAGGACGGCTCTTTATCCAAAGAGTTAGGAACAGAGTATCTTACCGGAGCTAAGCCGCCGAAATTTACGGTTGGAGTGGCAAAGCCCGGAGAGGACATTGTGTTAACGCCCGGAGAGGACATTGTGTTAAAGACCGAGGATAGAGAGTATTTGAAGGAAGGAGAAATTAAGGCTTACTTAGACAAACAAAGCTTTACAACAGAGATTAACTCTTCTTCCATGGAGCTATTGGAAGAGGAGGGAAAATTGGTGATTTATCCTAAGGCCTTTAAGGGAAAGGCAGAGGGAAAGCATACTCTGATTCTGGTGCGTAAGGGTTATCAAACTCTGGAGCTTCCCTTATCCTTTGAAGAAGCGGTAGAGAAGCTTCCGGAAGAAACGGTCAGTGCTTCCAATCTGTCCTCTTAAAAATAAGTACATTTGTCTAAGGTACGGAAACCCTATTGCGGACGGGATTTTCGGGATTCTCCATTACAGGAGAGATTATAGCTTCCACAGCTGATAATAGCGAGGCGTTTCATATCGCCTCGCTATTTTTATGCTATTTCGAAGAAAATTTCAAATATTTCTAAATTTAAAATCAAAATTTAAAAAAGAATTAAAGCAAAAATCATTAAGTAATTAAAAATAAAGCAACAAAAAAATGTA
>CAUSUG010000258.1:0-2995 GCA_963534765.1 uncultured Oribacterium sp. | reverse complement strand
TTTCAGAGCTTTATCGGTAGAATTTGATACTTTTATAAGAAAAGTGCAAGAAATAATCAGAGATTTACTTCCTAAGAAATTTTTCATCTGCTTGGAAAGTATAGCGAATTTATACTATAAATTATTCTATTTTTTAAAGAAAAATAAGTTTTCTAAAAGAAGTATCCGCTTCTGTTTTTTCTTCTATAATATGCGGCTTGCAAACACTCGCAGTAGCCTTCCACTTCCAGTTCAATAAGATAACGATGCATAAGATAAAGGGGCAACTTTACTTCCTCCTGCAGCTTTTGAAAATGTTTGCTTTCAAAACCTAAGGCATGATAAATCTCCTGCTTTTCCTTAGGAAAATTTTTGATTTCATTATCCCTGTCTTCTTCTTTTTCCGCTTCCAAAGAAAAGTAAGATAAAATATCCCCGGCGGAGGTACATACCGCAGCACCGTCTCGAATAAGTCTGTTACATCCCTGAGAGAGACGATCTACGATTCTTCCCGGAACCGCAAAGACCTGCTTCCCCTGTTCCAAGGCACGATCCACGGTAATAAAGGTACCGGATTTTTCCTTTGCCTCCACCACCAGGAGCACATCGGAGAGCCCTGAAATCAGACGGTTTCTTTCCACAAAATGGTGCGGCAACGGAGGCGAATGCAAAGAATATTCGCTAAGAATTCCTCCCTGCTTTTCTATGCTTTCATAAAGTCGAAAGTTACAGCTTGGGTAGCAAATATCCACCCCGCAGCCTAAAACCGCATAGGTTCTGCCCTTCCCTTCCAAAGCGCCTTCATGGGCCGCTGAATCAATACCGTAGGCCATACCGCTGACAATTCCAATTCCCTTTTTTGCCAAGGTTTTGGCAATGGATCTGGCAATATCCTTTCCATATTCCGTGCCGTCTCTTGCCCCTATAATCCCCACGGTACGCTCTTCCTCTTTCGGTAGCACGCCTTTTAGATAAAGGCAGTCGGGACTATTTGGAATTTCTTTTAATCTTTTCGGGAAATCCTGCTGAAAGGGTAACAGTTCTTTTACCCCCTGTGCTAGGCTACTTTCTTTAGGACTTTTCTCTCCCATGCTTTTCTTTTCTATATTTTTCTTTTCTATATTTTTCTTTTCTATGTTTTTCTCTTTCATGTTTTTTTCTTCCATACTCTTCTTTTCCAAGCTTTTCTTTTCTACACTTTTCTCTCTCCGATTCAGGCTTTTTCTATAAAGCAAACAGCTCTTCCTCCAGTCCCCTATAGGAAACTGCCTCCGCCAGATGATTGATCGTAATGTCCTCCTCTTCCTCTAAATCCGCAATGGTTCGAGCAAGCTTTAAGATTTTATGATAGGTTCTCATAGACAAATTTTTAAGCTGGAAGATACTTTCCATATATTCCCTTTCTTCACTTCCTAAAAGACAGTATTTATTCACCTCATTTACATGCATATCCCCATTCCACCGTAGTGTTTCCTCTGAGGAGAATCGGCTTTCCTGCATTTTCCTTGCTTTTTCCACCTGTTCTCTTAAGCACTTCGTAGAAATCCCTTTTTCCTTTGTAAACGCTTCCTCCAAGGAGATTGCCGGTAAGGATACGCATAAATCCATTCTTTCCAAAATCGGTTTGGATATCCCTCTTTGATAGGCACGGATTTGCCCAGGTGTACAATGGCAGCGATTTCTATCCGGAAAATATCCGCAGGGGCAGGGGTTCATCGCCGCTACAAAAAGACAATCCACCGGATAGGAAAAAAATTGTTGAAGACGATGCAAAGTAACTCGTTTTTCCTCCATTGGCCCCCGTAAGGCTTCAATGCTTTCCTTCTTAAATAAAGGCAGTTCATCTAAAAAGAGGACTCCCTTCCCTGCAAGAGCCAGTTCTCCGGGAATCAGTCTTCCGGAGGACATTCCTCCAAGAAGAGTATTTTGACTGACAGCAGAATGTGGGGCTCTAAAGGGGCGTTTTTCAATTAATCCTTCTTTGGAAGGAAGGCAGGACGCAATAGAATAGATTTTCGTTAAATCCAATTTTTCCTGTTTACTCATCTTCGGTAAAATTCCGGGAATTCTTTTGGCAATCATCGTCTTCCCGGTTCCTGCAGAGCCGGAAAATAGGAGAGCATGGTGCCCTGCCGCCGCAATCAGAGCAGCTCTAACGCCATAGCTTTGCCCTAAAACGTCCTGAAAATCCAAATTTTGCTCTTCTTCATTTCCATTCCCATAGCCAGCAATACTTTTTCCGGAATCTTGAAAAAAGACGGATTTCTTATTTTCCTGAAAAGACTCTTCCGATTCCTTTTTCCCTCCTAAAGAAGGCTGCCTACGCTTTGCTTCTTCCCCTCTTTTTCCGTAGGAGATTTTGCACAGTTCCAAAATCTCTGTAATATGAGAACAGGCAATCACCTCCAGCTTTTCACTGTTTCTTGCCTCCGGCTCATTGTCTTTCGGAACAAATACGCCCTTTAGCCCTGCTTCTTCCAAAGCCAATACCATAGGAAGAACGCCCGGAACGTGTTGGATTTCTCCGTCTAATCCCAGCTCTCCCAAAAAACCATAGTTTTCATAAAGAAAATGAGACTTGGGGTAAAGCGCCAGCAGGGTTCCCATAAAAATAGGCAAATCAAATGAACTGCCGCTTTTTCGCAAATCCGCAGGCTGCAAATTAATGGTGATTTTCTTCGGGGGAAGCTCCAGACCTAAATTTTTCAGTACAATACTTACACGCTCGATAGCCTCTTTAACGGAAGCGGAAACATTTCCCAGGGTCTGAGAACGGGGAAGCCCATTACTCTCATCCACCTGCACAGAAACCACATAAGCCGTTAAACCGTGAATCGCCGCAGAATAGATTTTTGATAGCATAAAAATACCTCATACAGAAATCTTGATGAAATAAAAGAAATAAATAGAATACAGAACGCAAAGAAATAAAAGTAATATGGGAACTTATAGAAATAAAAGTAACATGGGAAGTTAAAGAAGTTAAGGCAATAAAGGGGCTATAAGCAGTTAAGTC
>CAUSUG010000257.1:0-3003 GCA_963534765.1 uncultured Oribacterium sp. | reverse complement strand
ACGCTGTAAGGCTTTTTCAATGAAACGGGAGAGAAAATGAAATTATCAGGGGCAAGGCTATTAATTGAAGAGTTGATTCATCAGGGGGTGGATACCGTATTCGGCTATCCCGGAGGTGCAGTTTTACAGATTTATGATGAGCTGTATAAGTGTAAGGATCGGATTCATCATGTTCTTACCGCCCATGAGCAGGGGGCATCCCATGCTGCAGACGGCTATGCCAGAGCCAGCGGCAAGGTAGGCGTGGTTATTGCGACTTCCGGTCCGGGAGCAACCAACCTTGTAACCGGTATTGCCAATGCCTATTTGGATTCCGTACCTATGGTTGCCATTACCGGTAATGTGGCCACGGAAGCACTGGGAAGAGACAGCTTTCAGGAGGTGGATATCGTATCCATTACCCAGCCTGTAGTAAAGCATAACTTTATGGTTAAGGATGTTACGGAGCTGGAGCAGACGATTAAAGAGGCTTTTCAGATTGCCAATTCCGGCAGAAAAGGTCCGGTGCTCATTGATATTCCTAAGGACGTACAGATTAGTGAATGTGAATATGGGGTGGCCGTTCTTCCGAAGATGCCGGATAAGCCGAAGCTCCCCTATGATCAGGAAGGAGTCATTGCCTTACTGAGTCAGGCGAAGAAGCCGTTAATTTATGCCGGCGGCGGTGTTACGGCGGCTAAGGCGGAGAAAGAGCTGATTGCTTTGGCGGAGAAGCTGAATATTCCGGTTACCGTCAGCATTATGGGAAGGACCGCATTTCCCGATTCCCATCCCTTGAGTCTTGGCTTAGTGGGAATGCACGGAAGCTATGTGGCGGCAAAAACCCAGTCGGAATGTGATGTGTTATTGGCTTTGGGAGTTCGTTTTTCCGATCGTGCCACCGGAAATATTGCCCGTTATACACAAAATTGCAAAGTTATCCATGTGGACATCGATAAGGCGGAAATCGGAAAGAACATAAGTCCGGATTATTCCGTACAGGGGGATGTGAAGAAGTGGATTAAAGAAATTCTTCCAAAGCTGAAGGAACAAAAGCATCCTAAGTGGTGGGAAGAAATTCATGGCTTTGAAAAAACCAAGAGTAAAGTGGAGAGAGATTTCCATCCAAAGCACATCTTGGAGACCTTACGGAAGTATACGGAAGATGACACGGTGGTGGCTACCGATGTGGGACAGCATCAGATGTGGACAGCACAGTACTATCGTTTTGAAAAAGGCAGAACCTTCCTAAGCTCCGGCGGATTGGGAACCATGGGCTATGGATTAGGGGCAGCCATCGGAGCTTGTTTCGGAAGAAAGAAGGCCCATACCGTTTTGATTACTTCCGAGGGATCCTTCGGGATGAACTGTAACGAGCTGTGTACAGCGGTTCATGAGAATTTGCCGATTACCATTATCCTGATGAACAATCGTGTTTTAGGTATGGTAAGACAGTGGCAGACAGCCTTTTTCGGAAAGCGTTATTCCGAAACGGTTCTGGATAGAGCTACGGACTTCGTAAAGCTGATGGAAGCTTACGGCGGTAAGGGATTTAACGCCAAAAACTGCAAGGAATTGGAAGATGCCTTAAAGGAAAGAGAGCATTATAAAGGCCCGATTTTGATTAACTGCTCCATTAATCCGGATGAGAAGGTGCTTCCGATGATTCCTCCCGGAAAATCCGTGGATGATATTATTTTATAAGGAGGGGGGAAAGATGAAGAAGTTTACCATTGACCTGTTTGTAAACAACCGCTTCGGCGTTTTGAACCGTATTACAGGACTTTACTGTAAAAGAGGGTACAATATCGAATCCATCCAAGCCGGCCCCACAGAAATTCCCGGATGTACCAAGATTGAAATCGTTTCCACCGGGGATGACTATATGCGTTCTCAGGTAATTTCTCAGCTGGAGAAGTTATATGATGTACGGAAGGTGGACCTCCTTTCGGAGATGGATGGTGAATAAAGTCGTGAAATGCCGGAATACGGCTTCACAATAGAGAGGCGGAACAGTGCTTCGAGGAAAGTCCCTGCATTTGTTCCAAGGGATCCCCTTAGGGGGAAATGTATAGAAGGAGAGAAAACAATGGCTATTATGTACTATGAGAAGGATTGTGACTTACAGTTATTAAACGGTAAGAAGGTTGCCGTGATCGGTTATGGCTCTCAGGGGCATGCTCATGCCCTGAATTTACGGGACAGCGGTGTGGATGTAGTCATCGGTCTTTATGAAGGTTCCAAGTCTGCTGATAAGGCAAGAGAAGACGGCTTTACCGTATACAACACAGACGAGGCTGTAAAGAAGTCCGATATTATCATGATTTTGGTAAATGACGAGAAGCAGGCTAAGCTTTACAAGGATCAGATTCAGGCAAATTTAAGTGAAGGTAAGACTCTTGCTTTTGCTCACGGATTCAACATTCATTATCATGCCATTGTTCCTCCAAAGAATGTAAATATTATCATGGTTGCACCCAAGGGACCGGGACATACCGTTCGTTCTCAGTATGTAGACGGAAAGGGTGTTCCCTGCCTTGTGGCTTGTGAGCAGGATTATTCCGGAAACTCTATGGATGTGGCTAAGGCTTATGCAGCTGCTATCGGTGGTGCAAGAGGCGGAATCTTAGAGACAACCTTTAAGGAAGAGACAGAGACAGACCTTTTCGGAGAGCAGGCTGTACTTTGCGGTGGTGTTTGCGCTTTAATGGAGGCAGGCTTCAATACTCTTGTTGAGGCAGGTTATAAGCCGGAAAATGCATATTTCGAGTGTGTACATGAGATGAAGCTGATTGTAGACCTGATTTTTAATGCAGGATTTGAGGGAATGCGTTACTCCATTTCCGATACAGCAGAGTACGGCGATTACACTGCAGGACCAAAGATTATCGGTGAGGAAGCAAAGAAGGCAATGAAGCAGATTCTTTCCGACATTCAGGATGGAACTTTTGCGAAAGATTGGATTTTGGAGAACCAGGCAGGAAGACCGCACTTCTTAGCAATGAGAGAGGCACATGCAGAAAC
>CAUSUG010000256.1:0-3005 GCA_963534765.1 uncultured Oribacterium sp. | reverse complement strand
TTCTTAGGGCTTACCTTTAAAATATCCGCATAATAGCTCTTGGCAATAGCACCGAACATCTGCTGGGGAGACTTGGAGGTAGAAACCTGCGGAATATACTCGGGATAATGACTCTTAATAAATCTAACCCATCCGGGACAGCAGCTGGTAAACATAGGGAAGTCCCCTTCCTGATGGGTTAACTTATGTAAGAACTCGGAAGCTTCCTCCATAATGGTTAAATCCGCTGCAAAGTCGGTATCGAATACATAGTCAAAGCCCATTTCCTTTAAGCAGCTGGCCAGTCTCTGCACAGAGGCTTCTTCCGCATCCAAGCCGAATTCCTCTCCCCAGGCCGTACGAATGGAGGGGGCGATCTGTGCCAGTACAATGGTCTCCGGATCATCTAAAGCATCCAAAACCTTATCCGTATCATCTCTTTCTCTAAGTGCACCTACAGGACAATGGGTAATACACTGTCCGCAAAGAGAACAGGGGGAATCCTCCAAACGATAGAAATCTCGAACATCTACCGTACTCTTTCCGCCACTGTTGATAACATCCCAAACATGGGTAGCCTGAATCTTATCGCAGACCTGAATACAACGCATACACTTAATACATTTGTCATATTCTCGAATCAAGGGGAAGCTTTTGGATCCCTTTTGCTTCGGCAAATCCTTAGGAAAGCTCTCTCCCATAATATTTAAGTCATTGGCAACGTGCTGTAACGCACAGTTCCCGGAACGAACACAGGTGGTGCAGGTAACATTGTGCTGAGATAAAATCAGCTCTACGTTACATTTTCTGGCTTCTCTTGCCTTTTTGGAATTGGTATGCACTACCATTCCCTCCAGCACAGGGCTGTTACAAGCGGCATGAAGTCTCTGGTCTCCTTCCACCTCTACAACGCAGACACGGCAGGCACCAATTTCGTTTAAGCCCTTGAAGTAGCAGAGGGTAGGGATATAAACGCCAATTTCCTTAGCCGCTTCCAAGATGGTGGTATGCTCCGGAACACATACTTTTTTTCCATCGATTGTACAATTTACCATTTGCATTCTCTGCCTCCCTTAAAGATACCATAACCAAAGTGATCACAGTGAAGACATCTGCCCGACTCTTGGCAAGCCTCTTCATCTGTCATGCCGTACTCCATAAGCTTAAAGTCCTTAACCCGCTCATCGGCAGGACGCTCTTTCATATTGACACGGCCGGTAGGTGCATTGTCATCGAAACGAACCGGTGGAAGTTCGATTTCAGAGGTAATCTCATGGCAGTAGCCAAGGTACTCATCGATGTTAGCCGCAGCAGTCTTTCCTGCAGCAATCGCACGAATTACGGTTGCAGGACCGGTTACACAGTCTCCTCCTGCAAAAATGCCGTCAACATCCTTCAGTGCAGAAGTATCTAAGGCATTAATTCTTCCGGATTCAATAGGAATTTCCTGATATTCCTCGAACTTACGGAAGTCGATACCCTGACCGATGGCTACCAGAACCAGATCTGCCTTAAGCTCTACTTCAGGTGCCTGAGAATCCTTGGGGGAAGGTCTTCCATAACGTACTCCTCCAATAATCTGTGGCTTAAGCACCAGACCCTTACAATGTCCATTCTCATCCTTCTCAATGCGAACCGGGGAATGAAGCTCTACGATATCGCAACCGTCTGCGATTGCGCCCTCTACCTCTTCCGGTAGAGCGGTCATATCTACTCTACGTCTTCTGTAGGCAATTTTTACGGTCTTTGCTCCCAGACGAATTGCGGAACGTGCCACGTCCATAGCCACGTTTCCTCCGCCCACTACAATGACATTCAAGCCGCTAAAATCGGGATAATCATCATCTCCAATATTTCTAAGCATCTCTACAGCGGAAATTACGCCCTGAGCATCTTCTCCCGGAATACCAAGCTTCTTATCTGTGTGGGCACCGATAGATACGTAAACCGCATCATACTGCTTTCTTAAATCCTTTAAGCTGATATCATGTCCGATGGAGACATCCGTCTTAACCTGGAAGCCGGCCTTCTTTAAGCCGTCAATTTCGTGATCCAGGATTTCTCTGGGAAGTCTATAAGCCGGAATTCCATAACGAAGCATTCCTCCCAGCTGCTTTCTCTGCTCATATACCATAACATCATGTCCCATAATGCTAAGGTAATAAGCAGCACTTAAGCCGGAGGGACCGCCACCTACGATAGCAATCTTCTTTCCGGTCTTATCCATAATCTTCGGTGCGGGAATCTCTCCCTCATGCTCCACCGCATAGCGCTTAAGTCCACGAATATTAATCGCCTTATCCACCATGGTTCTTCTGCAACGAAGCTCACAGGGATGCTCGCAGATTAAACCGCAGGCAGCAGGGAAGGGATTATCCTTTCGAATCAACTGTACCGCATCTCCGTAACGACCTTCATGAATCAAAGAAACATATCCGGGAACGTCTACATGGGCAGGACAAAGGGATACGCAAGGAACCGGCTGGCTTAGCTTGGCAAAACAACGTCCATGCTGTACATGCTCCGCATAGTCCTCGTAGAAACCGCGGATTCCTCTAAGCACCATCTTCGCCGCTTCAAATCCGATGGCGCAATCTGCAGAGTTATAGATTCCTTCTGCAGTTTTCTCAATGGTCTTTAAAGTATCCATATCCGCAGAACCGTCCAATACGGATTCAATCAGACCTTCCAACTGTCCAAGTCCCACTCTACAGGGAGTACACTTTCCACAGGATTGGGAATGACATACATGAACAAAAGCCTCCGCCAAGTCAACAGGACAAAGACCAGGCTGGGACGCCTGAATTCTTCGCTCTATGTCTCGGTAAAGGCCTTCTACGGTTTTTTGGGCTTCATTTTCAGTTACAATTATTAACCTGCTCATTTTTTCTCCTTTGCCAAGACGCTATTGCGTCTTGCTATAGACTCTTCCATCCCTAGCTTAGGGTTCATACTCGCAGTATAACACAAAAAACTTTTTCTTTCTGTTTAAAAAAAGAATTAATTTTTTGTGCAGAATGTATAAT
>CAUSUG010000255.1:0-3036 GCA_963534765.1 uncultured Oribacterium sp. | reverse complement strand
GGAGCTCTTTATAGAAACACCACCACTCCTGACGGCTTTACAGTAGATTCGGAAGGAAGATGGGTAGTGAATGGAGCGGTACAAAAACAATAAAATTTCCACAAATGGATAGAAATATAGTATAATTTTATACCGTGAAATGGCAAGAAATAAGAAAGGATGATGGAGATGAGAAGAAAAAACATGCTGGCTTTAGGAATGAGCTTGGTATTTTGTGCAACAGCCACTGCTGTACCCCTCTATGCCAATCCCTTAGACCATCAGGAAAGAACTGTTTCAGAGGAAAAGGAAACAAGTGAAAATCAGGCAGAAAATTCTGTAGTAGATATAGCGGAAAATAAAAACGTAGATTCGGAAGAAGGAAGCAAAGAAAGCTTGGCGAATTTCTCGGAAGAAACGAAAAATTCCGACTCAGAGGAAGCGATGGAAGCAGTTGAAGAGACTGAGAATACAGAGGCTTCAACTGAAGATATTGAGAGTACAGAAGAAAATAGTATGGTAAAACCTCTGTCCTTGGGATACTCCGGCTTCCGTATGGCAAATGCCAATGGCGACACTCTTGAGGATAAGATTCTTACGATGAACCTGGCCTTTGGGAAAGTGGAGTATGCTGCTAGAGATCACATGAAGGTGGTTAGAAATAATCCTTTAAAAGTGAGCGGACTAACCATCAGAGGAAAGAAAGATATTGTTTGGATGCCAAGTGAAGAGATTTGCAAGGTTCTTCCGAATAGAAAAGTGGAAAAGAAGCTAGGAGGAGTCTGGACAGTTTATGAACGGGACTATTTCACTCCCGGAGAGTATCGCTATATCTATACTCTGGCTATGGGAAAAAACAGCCCCTACTATTTTGTGCCTCAGGAGACTCCGGACAATGATATAAACTTTACCCATACTACTGTAGTCATTGAGGATCGCTTTGCGGAGAGCCAACGTAATTCTTCCATTCGTGTTAACGATTCAAAGTCTGCGAGAAGGGAAGATGCAAAATATAAATACTATCCTATAGAAACCGAGTCTTTTTCTGTAGAAGAGGCTCAAATCATCAGTCAGGTCTACTTAAATTCCAGCTTTGATATTCACAAGGCTAAGGTGGGAGACCCTATGAATAGTGTTACTTTGCACGTGGAAAAAATCGTGCTTAAAAATGGCACAACCGTATTGAACCCAGGAAGCTCCGAACAACCCTTCCTCATCAATATGTACAGAGAATATTCGAATGATCTGAACCGATTTAGGCTCTTTTTAGAGAGCTATACGAATGCAGCCGGTGAAAACGGTAATGTACGGAAAGCACCGGAAGGAACACCCCTTCCCGCCGGACGATATCAGGTAAGATATCTTGTACAGCCGAATTTTATGATTGACAAATATCGCTTTCTTGTTGAAGGAACAGATGATAGTTATGGTGATGGCACGGAATTTTATGTCAATAATGAACGATACAGCAATAAGTCTTTAAGACTGCAAGAAGGTTTAACAGCAGGAGCGGAAGTGCTTTCCCCTTATTTTGAACCTGCGAAAGTAGCGAAACAGAAGAACTATTCCGGCAGTTCAGGTGGTTCAAGCAGTTCCTCCGGCTCCGGGGGTTCAGGAGGAAGTTCCGGTGGCGGCTCCGGAAGCTTTAAAGTAAGCAGTAGCTTTTCAGGACAGGTACTTGGCGTAGATCGTTCTCTATCCGGAGGTCAGTGGATACAGGATGAAAAGGGCTGGTGGTATAAAAGAGCGGACGGAAGCTATCCGAAGAATAGCTGGGGTTATGAAGCCTATAACGGAAAGTCCTATTGGTACTATTTCCTTGATTCCGGCTATATGGCTACAGGCTGGGTAGATGTAAACGGCAGCAAATATTATCTTTTCCCAAACTCTGACGGTTGGAAGGGCAGAATGCTCACCGGTTGGCAGTGGATTGACGGAAACTGCTATTATTTAGATTTACAGGGACAAAATGAAGGAGCCCTTTATAGAAATACCACTACCCCTGATGGTTTTACAGTAGATTCTGAAGGAAGATGGGTAGTGAATGGAGCAGTACAAAAACAATAAAAGAAGTTATTTGTGCGTAGGCAAAAAGGAGTAGATATATGAAAAGCTTTATCTCGGGACAGCGAGGAAAAAGGCTGGTAGCTTTATGCCTTGTGATTCTACAGGTATTGTTTCAGTTCCCTGTAGGATGGAAGGCAGAGGGAAAGGTCAAAGAGAAGGACAAAGAGATTCTCTTTCTATTTACAGATGATCATGGAAGTCCTGTCCAAGGAGTTCAAGTTGAACTTTCCATTTATAAAAAAGACAGTGAAAAGGGCGAAGAGGAAAGACAGGAGACAGAAGATACGCTGTCTTCTTCTTTGCTGGATGAAGAAGAGAAAAGCTCCCCCTCTACTTCTGAAAAGGAAGATACGAGTAGTGCCAGCAACACCTGGACAGAACGCGGGAAGACATATACGAAACTGCAAGAACATGAGAGCTTAGAGGAAGAGGATGATTTTCCCCACGCAAAAGAAGAAGACTTTTACCCCGGTTATGGAAAACTTGAAAAACGTTTGTTTTATACCGGGCAGCCAAATGCTATGGGGGAAATAGTGCAAAAATTACCTTCCCGCTATTTAACCCAGGGTTTCAAGATTCTCATGAAGGTTCGAGCTTACAATGACGAGTATCAGGCATTTAGAGACTATACTATTGAAAATGGTGAAATACCGATTGACTTGGAGGGGACAGTAGAGATTACGCTGGATGAGAAACAGAAACAACCATGGAAAGGGATTCTGACTTTAGATCCGGTAGAGACAATAGTAATCAAGGATAAGCAAACCTATACTCTTTCTGCTCATGCACATTATGAACCGGACTTAGGTGAAGATAAGAGCGATTCCGATATAGAATATTACCTGAAACGACCTTCTTCTTCTGAAGAACGAATTTGGAATCCGAATGCTATACAGATTAATACAGGGGGAAGCTATACCTTGATTGCCCTTATCAAAGGGGATAAGAATCATAAGACTTTGAAAGACAGCAAGACATTTACTGTTGGAG
>CAUSUG010000254.1:0-3047 GCA_963534765.1 uncultured Oribacterium sp. | reverse complement strand
ATTATAGATTTTACGTAGCCAGAGGAATCATTTTACGTTAAAATAATGAGATTAAGAATTTTGTAAGGAAACGATGAGCCAGTAAGGAGGACCGGTGGCACAGATGGGAGATAAGGAGCGAAATAAAATTATTCGTTTTGCTTTGCTTTTGGCAAGCTTTCTTTGTCTGCTTCTTTTTGTGTTCTTAACTTTTTTTGCATGGCAGAACTTTTTCAGTCAGAAGCCGAAGGAATGGAAGGAGTGGAAGGAAAGTGACGTGAGCTATATGCTCCCGGAGAAAAAGAATATTCTCTTTCTGAGCTCCTATGATACATCATCCCCACTCTTTTCCAGTGAGTTGGAGGGAATGGAATCCATCATTAATCAATCCAATATTCATTTGGATACCATAAACATGGATTTCCAGCATTTTGGACATGATAAGGATATTGAAGCGATTTATACCTTTGTACAAACCCGTTTGGCGAATAGAGAAAAGCCGTATGACGGAGTTTTGGTGGGAGATGATAGAGCTCTGGAATTTGTTTTGGAAAAGCAGGGGGAGCTTTTTCCGGATATTCCCATCATTTTCTTCAGCATCAACAATCAGGAACTGGCAAAGAATGCAGCTAAAAATCCCAAGTGTTCAGGATATTATAGTCCATCCTACTTAAAAGATACTTTAAGCTTGGCAACTTCCCTGCAAATGGGTGCGGATACCATTATGGTGCTTTATGATAATACTTATTGGGGAAATCAAGCCAAGGAAGAGTTTTTCTCCCTGCAACGAAGCTTTTCCTCCTATCGTTTTGCGGGCCTTAATTTTTCGCAGATGAAGAAAGAAGATTTTCTGGAAGCCATTGAGAAGCTGGATGAAAAAAGTATTGTCCTTTATATTTCCACTACCCTGGATGAAGACGGTAATTATTATCCGGGAAATCAGGCTATGAAAATGGTTTTGTCCAGAGCCAATGTACCGGTTTATAGCTATGTTATGCTGGATAATGTCAAGGGATTTTTGGCGGGTAGAGCGCCGGATATAAAACAAATGGCCAAGGATGCCAGTCTGCTGATGCTGGATGTGCTATCGGGCAAGAAGGATGTGGAGAAAACCGCAGAGGAAGAGGATAGTCCGGGAAAACTGACAGTGGATAATCGTGTCCTCAGTGCTTACCATCTTTCCAAAGCACGGCTTCCGAAGAATATTGTGTTGGAGGATACTCCTCAGCAATGGATGATGCGCTATGCCCGTTACTTATTTATAGCAGCCTTTCCTTTAATGGCAGTATGCATGATTGCTATTTACTTCTTGATGAGTCGTTTGCACAGTCAGAAGGTCATGCAGGATTTGGAAGAAAAGAATGAGAATCTATTGCTGGCAAAGGATGATTTGGAGCATAAATTAAGCTATGATTTATTGACAGAGCTTTTGAACCGACAAACCGCATTGTCAAGGCTTACGGATTATATTGGAGACAGCAAAGAGTATTCTTGTGTTTTAGTGGACATTGATAACTTAAAAGAATTGAATGAATCCAGAGGCTATGATACCGGAGACTTGTATCTTGTGGCTGTAGCAAATCGTCTTCGCCGCTTTGAAAAGGATCATGGGGTTATTCTTTCTCGCTATGGGGGAGATGAGTTTATGATTATTTTTCCGAGAAAATGTTTACAGGAGGATTCTCCGGAGCTGGCGGAAATCCTTTCAATCTTCCGAAGGGCAATTACCGTAGGAGAAGAGACGGTGTATATGAATGCCTCCGGAGGCGTCGCTTCCTCTATAGGCGGGGAGAGCCCCCGGACGATTGTCATGTACGCCGGACTGGCCATGAGCTTTGCAAAACGGAAGGGAAAAAACCGTTTGGTATTCTATAGTGAGGAGCTTCGATACAAAAAAGAAAAAATCAGTCAAATTTTGAAGATCGTGGAGAATGCTATTCAGGAGAATTCCTTCTATATGGTATATCAGCCTCAGGTGGACTGTAAGACCAGAAAAGTTGTAGGCTTTGAATCTCTTATGCGTATTCGAAATGAGGATTGCTCTCCGGATCAATTTATTCCCGTTGCGGAAAGCTATGGCTATATTGTAAAGCTGGGTAAGATTGCGGTGGAACAGGTTATAAGGCAGCTGGCCAAGTGGAAGGAAGTGGGTCATGCTCTATGCCCTATCTCCATTAACTTCAGCAGTTATCAGATTTATGATGATGATTTTGTGGAGTATCTTTTTTACCAGCTGGATCGATATGAAATTCCTCATGAATATGTGGTTTTGGAAATCACCGAGGGAATTCTCTTTGAAGAAAGTAAACAGACCAAGAAAATCTTTAACCGCCTGGTGGAAGCCGGAATTCAACTCCATTTGGATGATTTCGGAACCGGCTACAGTCTGTCTAGCTACCTGCCCTATATTCCCTTGAATACGGTGAAAATGGATAAGTCCTTAATCGATCATTTCCTGCCGAACAATGGAGACGTTATTCGAAACTTGATTGACATTGTTCATGACTTGGGAAAGGTTGTTATTGTAGAAGGTGTGGAAGATGAATGGCAGTACGAAAAACTCTTGGAGTATCAATGTGATATTATTCAAGGCTATCTTTTTGGCGGGCCTTTGCAGGCGGGAGAAATTCCTTAAGGAGGAAAATAGAAAATGGTATTTCAGAATCTAAAGAATCATGACAAGTACGATTTATCCAATGAACGTTTCCAAGCGGCGTTTCAGTTTTTAAAAAGAGAAGATTTGGGGCAACTGGAGGACGGAAACTATCCTATTTGGGGAGAAGAGGTCTTTGCCATGGTGCAAAGTTTTGAAACGGCTTTAGAGAAAGACCGGCGTTTTGAAGCTCATGACCTTTACTTTGATATCCAGAATCTCCTGGAAGGAGAGGAAAGAATCGATGTGCTAGCCCGTTCCTCCTGTGAGATTACAGAGAATCCGGAGGGGAAGGATATCTGCTTTTTAGAGCCGAAGGGGGCATTTTCTCAAATGCTTCTAAAAGCAGGGGATTACCTCATCCTTTCTCCTGAAGAGGCCCACAGACCTGCTGTTGCGGTACACAATCCCATGT
>CAUSUG010000253.1:0-3055 GCA_963534765.1 uncultured Oribacterium sp. | reverse complement strand
ATGGGAAAGATTATTGGAATTGACTTAGGAACAACCAACAGCTGTGTAGCAGTTATGGAGGGCGGAAAGCCCGTTGTTATCCCCAATGCAGAGGGTATGAGAACCACTCCTTCTGTAGTGGCATTTACCAAGACCGGAGAGCGTCTTGTAGGAGAGCCTGCTAAGAGACAGGCGGTAACCAATGCGGAGAGAACCATTTCCTCCATCAAGAGACACATGGGTACAGATTACAAGGTATCTATCGACGGAAAGGATTATACTCCACAGGAAATTTCCGCTATGATTTTACAGAAGTTAAAGGCGGATGCGGAGAGCTATTTGGGAGAAAAGGTAACCGAGGCGGTTATTACCGTTCCTGCTTACTTTAACGATGCTCAGCGTCAGGCTACCAAGGATGCAGGTAAGATTGCAGGCCTTAAGGTAGAGCGTATCATCAACGAGCCTACAGCGGCAGCTCTTGCTTACGGTCTGGAAGATGAGTCTGAGCAGAAGGTTATGGTATACGACTTAGGTGGTGGTACCTTCGATGTATCCATCATCGACATCGGAGACGGCGTAATCGAAGTATTGTCCACCAACGGTGATACTCACTTAGGTGGTGATGACTATGATGATCGTATTACCAAGTGGCTGGTAGACGAATTTAAGGCTGCAGAGGGTGTAGACCTTTCTCAGGATAAGATGGCTTTACAGCGTTTGAAGGAAGCGGCTGAGAAAGCAAAGAAGGAGCTTTCCTCCGCAACCACTACAGATATCAACCTGCCTTTCATTACAGCTACAGCAGAAGGTCCAAAGCACTTGGATATGAAGCTTAGCAGAGCAAAGTTTGAGGAAATCACCTCTGATTTAACAGAGAGAACAGCAGTTCCTGTACAGAACTCCATGAAGGATGCAGGACTTAGCAACGCTGATTTAGGAAAGGTACTCTTAGTCGGCGGTTCCACCAGAATGCCTGTAGTACAGGAAAAGGTAAAGCAGCTTACCGGAAAAGAGCCTTCCAAGAACTTGAACCCTGATGAGTGTGTTGCCCTTGGTGCAGCGGTACAGGGTGGTAAGATGAGCGGAGAGGCTGGAGCAAGCGATGTTCTTCTTCTGGACGTAACACCGTTAACTCTTTCTATCGAGACTTTAGGCGGAGTGGCTACTCCTCTTATCAAGAGAAATACAACCATTCCTACCAGAGCTTCTCAGGTATTCTCTACAGCGGCAGATAATCAGACTGCAGTAGACATCCATGTTGTACAGGGTGAAAGAGAGTTTGCAAGAGATAACAAGACCTTAGGACAGTTCAGACTGGACGGTATCTTACCGGCACAGCGTGGTGTTCCTCAGATCGAAGTTACCTTCGACATTGATGCCAACGGTATCGTAAATGTTTCCGCTAAGGATAAGGGAACCGGTAAGGAGCAGCACATCACCATTACCTCCGGATCCAACATGTCCAAGGAGGATATTGATAAGGCGGTAAATGAAGCTGCACAGTTTGAAGCAGCGGATAAGGAGAAGAAGGAAGCTATCGAAGTAAGAAACGGAGCGGATTCCATCGTATTCCAGACCAAGAAGGCTCTGACCGATGTGGGAAGCCAGATTAGCGACAGCGATAAGGCAACCGTAGAAGCTGACTTAAAGGCATTGGAGGATGTTCTTGCAGCCAATCCTTTGGAGGGAATTACTAAGGATGGTGCAGAGCAGATTAAGGCAGCCCAGGAGAAGCTGATGCAGTCTTCTCAGGCACTTTTCACCAAGGTGTATGAGCAGGCTCAGGCAGCAGGTGCAGCCGGTGCCGGAGCGGCAGATGCAGGAGCAACTGCTTCTGAAAGTCAGAACGGCAACGCTGACGATAATGTAGTCGACGGAGACTTTAAGGAAGTGTAATTCGAAATTTTCCGGGGAAGACAGGCTTAAGCCTGTCTTTTCCTGGGATTTAAAGGAGAGGAAAATATATGGCAGAAAAGCGTGATTATTATGAGGTGCTGGGGGTAGATAAAAATGCCGATGATAGTGCCATTAAAAGAGCCTATCGAAAGTTGGCAAAGCAGTACCATCCGGACTCTAATCCCGGAGATGAAAGTGCCGCAGAGAAATTCCGGGAAGCTTCGGAAGCCTATGCGGTATTGTCCGATCCGGAAAAGAGAAAGGCCTATGATACCTATGGCCATGCGGCCTTTGATGCGAATTCCGCTGCGGGAGCAAGCTCCGGTTTTGGCGGTTTTGATTTCAGCGGCATGGATATGGGAGATATTTTCTCCGAGTTTTTCGGCGGAGGCTTCGGTTCCTCCTACGGTTCTTCCAGAAGAAGATCCAATATGCCGGAAAAGGGAGCCAATATTCGTGTAGGACTTCGTATTTCCTTTGATGAGGCTATTAAGGGTGTAAAGAAGACCATTAAGATTCGATATAAAGATACCTGTAAGACCTGTAACGGCTCCGGAGCAAAGCCGGGAACGGAAAGACAGACCTGTCCCCGTTGTAACGGCGCAGGTCAGGTAAGAATGACCCAGCAAAGCATCTTCGGTACCATTCAGCAGGTAACCACCTGTCCGGAGTGTCACGGAGAAGGAACCGTGGTTAAAGAAAAATGTCCGGATTGCCGTGGAGAAGGTTACATCAACACGGAGAAGAGCATGGAAATCGCTATTCCTGCGGGAATTGACGATGGACAGGCCATTCGTAAGTCCGGAGGCGGAGACCCCGGAAGAAACGGCGGCTCCAGAGGAGACTTACTGGTAGAGGTATCCGTTAGCGATCACCCCTTCTTTAAGAGACAGGGAGTAAATATTTACTCAACAGAGGCCATCAGCTTCCCCAAGGCTACATTGGGAGGAAGCACCATTGTAAAGACCGTGGACGGACCGGTGGAGTTAAAGATTGCTCCCGGAACCCAGTCCGATACCAGAACCAGACTACGGGGTAAGGGCGTTCCATCCTTACAGAACCCCAACGTTAGAGGCGACCACTACGTAACCTTAGTAGTAGAAACCCCGAAGAAATTAAACAAGAAACAAAAAGAAGCCCTGAAAGCCTACGCCGAAGCCTGCGGAGAGAAGGTAGACTA
>CAUSUG010000252.1:0-3055 GCA_963534765.1 uncultured Oribacterium sp. | reverse complement strand
TTCGCAAGTACCGACGGGCTCAGACTACCCCTCATTTAGACCTATATTACCGAAATCTATTTTTTTTTGATTTTTTACAGCCCCTTTTCAGTACAACAGACTGAGTCCTCCTATCCTTCACTCTTTCGATATTCCGCAATGCACTGTAATACCTTAGGACAGAGGAGAAAGAGAGCAATCAAGTTGGGAATTACCATAAGGCCGTTAAAGGTATCCGCCACGGACCAGACCACGGATAAATCTACCGTGGCTCCCAAGATAGATACCAAGGCATAAAGACTTAAAAAAATCTTTACCGCAATAGGAGAGGCAAAGACAAACTCTGTAAACCTGGCCCCATATAAGCCCCATCCCAATATGGTGGAAAATGCAAAACAGCAAAGAGCCACCGCAGTAAAAATACTGGACCAAGCTCCATAGGTGCTGGTAAAGCCTGAAATCGTAAGTTCAGCGCCGGCTTCTCTTCCGAAAGGAATATCTACTCCACTGCATAAGATTACAAGAGCCGTCAGCGTGCAGATCACGATAGTGTCTGCAAATACCTCAAAAATTCCAAAATATCCCTGTTTAACCGGCTTTCTGGTATCCGCCGTTGCATGGGCAATAGAACCGGTTCCCAAGCCCGCTTCATTAGAGAAAATCCCTCTGGAAATTCCCTTCTTCATGGAAAGAATAAAGCTTCCTACAGCACCTCCCGTAAATGCTCTGGGAGAGAAGGCAGAAGCAAAAATCGTAGTAAAAACTGAGGGAACCCTATCAAAATGAAGGAAAACAACCCCTAAGGACAATACGACATAAAACAAAGCCATAAAAGGAACCAGCTTTTCCGTTACCTGTCCAATTCTCTTGATTCCTCCCAACAAAATCAAAGCAACCAGCACAGCAATCACGATCCCGATAAAAAGGTTTACCCTTCCATTCCCTTCCGTAGGCAATAGGGAAAAATGGAATAAGGCCTCATTAATTGCCGCTGTTATCGTATTCACCTGGGTCGCGTTTCCGGTGCCAAACACCGTAAGAATACCAAATACCGCATAGAGGTAAGCCAGAAACATCCACTGCCTACCCAAACCGTTCTTGATATAGTACATGGGTCCACCCAGCAGCTCCCCTTTTTTATTGCTTTCCCGATAATAAACTGCCAGGGTAACTTCACAGAACTTTGTGCACATTCCTAAAATCGCGGACATCCACATCCAAAAGACAGCTCCGGGACCGCCGATACTGATGGCACCGGCCACACCGGCAATATTTCCTGTTCCGATGGTGGCAGCCAAGGCGGTGCAAACCGCCTGAAAGGGCGTTAAAGCCCCGTCCTTCGCCTCTCTTTTTCGGAAAATTCTTCCGATTGTTACCTGCATAGCCTCCGGAAAATTCCGAAGCTGTAAAAATCCGGTGCGGATACTCAAATACAAACCCACGCCAAGAATACAGGCCATAGCCGGCACTCCCCAAATAAACCGGTTCACCAGCCGGTTGACCTCAATTAATGTATTCATCCCTTTACCCTATCTATTCTATACTAATTGCTCTTTACTCTAATGCGTTTTACTCTAAATGCTCTATGTTCTGAATGTTCTATGTTCTATTCTCTAAATGCTCTATGTTCTGAATGTTCTATGCTCTAATCATCTACTAACCTATCAAGCTGTTGACCTCTACACGAATAGGATAATCCTCCTGTTCCTCCAAAGATCGTTGCCGCATCACTCTATCAATAGCCACATGACTGGATTCCGCACTTGCTCCAACCAATAAAATCATATATTGTTTGTTACCGCAGCGAACCACCACATCTCCCCTTCGAATCGTCTTGCTCAAAAGACCTCCGAAATTCCTCATACGATTCTCCGTTCCTCTGCGGTCCGCATCCGAACTCTCTTCTACCGTAAACAAAACCATCTGTACGGGAAGCTGTGCTCTCTCTCCCGTCCGCTTTAGAAAATGATAGATACTGCAAAAATCTTCATAATCCACCATATAAGCACCAGGGAAATAATCTCTGCCCTCAATTCTTTTCTGAATCTCCGGCAAGGAAACCACGTTGCTGATTTCCTCTTCTTCCTCCTTTTCTTCCGAAAAAACGAAATATCCCCCATGGCCTGCGGACTTTACATGATACATGGCTTCATCCGCCTTTTGGTAAAGACTTAAAAAGTCGGAGCCCTGTTGAGGAGCCATAGCAACACCGATGGAAATTCCGAATTGACCGGAAACGGAGGAGCCTAATACATGTTCCAGACAAGATTTCACCTTGAGACAAATTTCCTCGCAACGATCCTGTAGAGCATCCTCATTCCAGAAGCCTCGATAAAAAATTATGAACTCATCACCGCCAATACGTCCCAACACATCATCGGAACGCACCAATCCCTGTAGCACCTTCGCCACTTCCATCAAAACCTGATCTCCCATCTCGTGACCGAAACGATCATTTACCATCTTGAAATGGTCCAGATCCAGCATGAGTAAAAGGCCGGTGTCTTTTTTCATTTGTAAATACTCGTTAATTTGTTGTACACAGGCACTTCGATTAAAAAGCCCCGTTAAAACATCGATATCCGCCTTTTTCTCCAGATGCTTCAGCATCTGTTCTCTTTTTATAATCCGTTCCACACGGCGAAGTAAAAGGTCCGGCAATAAAGGTTTTCTGATATAGTCATAAGCGCCCAAATCAAAGCCCTTAATCTCCGCTCCGGAATCCTCGTCAGAGGTCATAATTACCACCGGAATATTAGCCAAATCATGGCGTTCCAAACGGCGAATCTCCTTCAAGAAAGCATAGCCGTCCATCTCCGGCATATGCAAGTCCACCAGCAAAATATCCGGTTTGGAATTCGGCAAATCCTCCAATGCGGTTTTGGCATTGTCATAAGTAGCTACCTGATAATGATCCTTCAATGCCTTTTCTGCAATTTTTCTGGGAATCAACTCGTCATCCACGATGACCACTCTCTGGCTCATTTTACTCCTTTTCCACCATCCCTGGAAACATCTTACAAAAATCTTACATCCTGCTTTTATCATACGAAAAACGATAAAGACACGTCAAGCT
>CAUSUG010000251.1:0-3061 GCA_963534765.1 uncultured Oribacterium sp. | reverse complement strand
AGTGAAGGAAAATCTTCAGAAAGCAAACTAAAAAATATTTTGGTTTTTGCCTAAAAATTTGTTAGGCAAATCGCACAAAAGTTTTTGCTCTCTTTTGGAAAAAAGGGAAGTCTTTGCGGTGAGGGTGGCAACTCTCACCGCTTTCGTTTATAATCATATTGTTAATTTGTAAACGACATAATTATTTTTTAGATTACAGGAGCGACCTAAAAAATAAAGAGATATCCTGCAGGAGTACAGATTGCGATAAGCAAGCGAAGGCTTTTCAAAACAATGAAAAGCTTAGCCGATAAGAAAAGGAGCAATTCCTTTATCTGCATTGGCCTAGGAGAGAGTAAAAACGGAAGAGGATACCTTCGTCGTTAAATTGAGTTTAGGAAGTAGGAGATGCTTATGGAAGAGATGGATGTATTTCGTTTTATTGTAAACGGAAAAGAGGTGGAAACAAAGGAAGATAAGCCTTTGCTTCGTTTTCTTCGTGACGATTTAAAGTGCAAGTCCGTAAAAGACGGTTGTAGTGAGGGAGCCTGCGGTACCTGTACTATTTTGATCGATGGAAAGGCTGTGCGTTCCTGCATTTTGAGTACCAAAAAGGCAGTGGGAAAGAACATTGTTACCGTTGAGGGACTGAGCCTTCAGGAGAAGGAAGCCTATGTCTATGCCTTTGGACGTGCCGGCTCCGTACAGTGCGGATTCTGTATTCCCGGTATGGTGATGAGCGCCAAGGCTTTAATTGACGTGAACCCGAATCCTACAGAAGAGGACATTAAGAAAGCCATCCGTTCCAACATTTGCAGATGCACAGGCTATAAGAAGATTATCGAGGGAATTGCCCTTGCGGCAAAGGTACTTCGGGGCGAAGAAAAAATTCAATCCGATTTGGAGACCGGAGATGACTTTGAGGTTGGACAGTCTGCCTTCCGTGTGGATGTTCGTGAGAAGGTGCTGGGAACCGGAGAATATCCTGATGATGTGGAGATGGAAAACATGGTTTACGGAGGCGCTGTCCGTACAGAGCATCCAAGAGCCAAGATTTTAAAGATTAATACTGAGGCGGCGGAGAGCCTTCCCGGTGTTCTTGCGATCTTAAAGGCTGCAGATGTTCCCAATAATAAGGTGGGACATATTCAGCAGGACTGGGATGTTATGATTGCCGAAGGGGATACCACCCGTTGCATTGGAGACGCCCTTTGCTTAATCGTTGCAGAGACTCCTTCTATTTTAGAGGCTGCTAAGAAGCTGGTGAAGGTAGAGTATGAGGTTTTGGAGCCGGTAAGAAGCATTGCAGAGGCTAAGGCGGAAAATGCTCCTAAGCTTCATCCGAACGGAAATCTTTGCCAGCAAAGACACGTAACCCGTGGAGATGCCAAGACAGCCATTGCAGGAGCAAAATATGTAGTAACCGACAGCTTTAAGACCCCCTTTACCGAGCACGCCTTCATGGAGCCGGAGTGCGCCATTGCCTTCCCTTATAAGGACGGCGTGAAGGTTTATACCAGTGACCAGGGTGTATATGACACCAGAAAAGAAATTTCCATCATGATGGGTTGGGATCCTTCCAGAATCGTGGTAGAGAACAAGCTGGTAGGCGGCGGATTCGGTGGTAAGGAAGACGTTTCCGTACAGCATATTGCCGTGCTGATGGCTTTAAAGGTGGGAAGACCGGTAAAGGTAAAGTTTACCCGTCAGGAATCCATTAACTTCCACCCCAAGCGTCATGCCATGGAAGGAACCTTTACGCTGGCTTGTGATGAAAACGGTATTTTCCAGGGCTTGGATTGTGAAATCTACTTCGATACCGGAGCTTATGCATCCCTTTGCGGACCGGTACTGGAGAGAGCTTGTACCCACTCCGTAGGTCCTTACACCTATCAGAATACCAATATCTATGGATACGGCTATTACACCAATAACCCGCCTGCAGGAGCATTCCGCGGATTCGGTGTGTGCCAAAGTGAGTATGCATTGGAAATGCTGATTGATAAGCTGGCTGAAAAGGTAGGCATCAGCCCATGGGAAATTCGTTTCCGTAATGCCATCGAGCCCGGAAAGGTTCTTCCCAACGGACAGATTGCGGATTCCTCTACAGCCCTTAAGGAAACCTTATTGGCGGTAAAGGACATCTACGAAGCCAACAAGGGTAGAGCAGGTCTTGCCTGCGCCATGAAGAATGCCGGCGTAGGTGTAGGTCTTCCGGACAAGGGAAGAGCCAGAGCGGTTATTAAGAATGGCGTGGTAGAGTTGTATACTGCGGCTTCCGATATCGGACAGGGCTGCCGTACCGTATTTATGCAGATGATGCATGATGGTACCGGCCTTCCGGTGGAGAAGATTGATCTTTCCAAGGGTTCCACAGAGGATTCTCCCGACTCCGGAACCACTTCCGGATCCCGTCAGACCTTGATTACCGGTGAGGCGGTAAAGGGCTTAGCGGTAGAGCTTAAGGGAGATTTGGACAAGGTAGGCGGGGATCTTTCCGCATTGGAAGGAAAAGAATATTTCTTCGAGTTCTTTGATCCCACAGATAAGCTGGGAGCAGACCTTCCTAACCCCAAGTCCCACGTGGCTTACGCTTATGCCACCAACCTGGCGATTTTGGATGAGCAGGGACAGGTAACGGATGTGTATGCGGCTCACGACTCCGGAAAGGTTGTAAACCCGGTAGCCATTCAGGGACAGATTGAAGGTGGAGTATTGATGGGAATGGGCTATGCTCTCACCGAGGACTTCCCCTTAAAGGATTGTGTACCTACTGCTAAGCTTGGTACCTTGGGACTGCTTCGTGCGAACCAGATTCCAAACATCCATGCGATCTATGTGGAGAGAGATACACCTATCCCATTTGCTTTTGGTGCGAAGGGTATCGGAGAGATTGCCAGCATTCCTATTGCTCCGGCAATTGCCAACGCATACTATGCCTTTGACCATGAGTTCAGAACCAAGCTTCCTATGGACAATACCTTCTATAGAAAGAAGAAGGCATAATCCGGTTTGGAAGAGTGATGTAATACAGAAGGGACTATAAAATCAAAATAGTTTTCTAAGCAATATAGGTCTAAAT
>CAUSUG010000250.1:0-3080 GCA_963534765.1 uncultured Oribacterium sp. | reverse complement strand
AAGGGAATTTCACTATTATCACCTTGGATGCGGATGGACAGCATTTGCTTAAAGATGCCCTTAATCTACTTTCTGTAGCAGAGGAGAAAAAAGATACTCTGATTCTTGGCAGCAGAACCCAGTCCAAGGATTCTCCTCTTCGTTCCAGAATCGGAAACGGCATTACCAAGGAGGTTTTCAATCTGTGCACAGGGGTGGAAGTAAAGGATACTCAGACTGGGATGAGAGCGTTTTCCGGAAAGATGATTCCGGAAATGTTGGATATTCCGGGAGAGCGTTACGAATACGAAATGAATGTGCTTTTGTTTTTGGCAAAGGAAGGAGTGCCTATGGAAGAAGTACCGATTGAAACAGTATATATCAATGACAATGCGGAAAGCCATTTTGATACGGTGAAGGATTCCTATCGGATCTACAAGCAGATTTTAAAATTCTCTGCCAGCTCCTTAGTATCCTTCCTGGCGGATTTCTTGCTCTACAGTTTCTTCTTTCTGATTACAGGAGGACTGTTTGTATCGAATTTCCTGGCAAGAATGATTTCCTTACATTTAAATTTCTTCATCAATAAAAATGTGGTGTTTAGTGCAGAGGGACAGGAAGCACAAGTGTCTTTAGGAGCCACAGGAATAAAAAGAGAAGAAAGCGGAAAGACTGTAAAAACTCAGGAAAATAAGCAGTTATGGAATTTATCTGCATGGAAGACGATAAAGAAGGAAGAGTACCTTTCCTATCTAGGATTGGCGGCCTTTATCTTCTTAATTAACAGCTTTATCTTATCGGGAATTGTAGGAAGCTTGGGAATGAATCCCTACCTGGCGAAGATTTTAACGGAAGGCTTGTTGTTCTGCCTGTCCTACTTCGTGCAAAAGAAATGGATTTTTGAAAAGAAGAGCAGCAAGAAAGAATCGGTGAAGGAGAAAGAACTTATGAGATCCCGTGGATTAACAAAGATAGAAGCTTCTACGGCATTTTCCGGAAAAAAGGATGAAGAGTTGGCGGTTTTTGAAGAAAACTTGCAAGAGAAAAACAGCCGGATGATACAGGCGCAAGTATAAGGAAAGGATAGAAATATGAGAAAGTTTAACGGAAAAAAAGCAGGAATTATATGCGGTGTGGCATTGGCTTCATTTACCTCCTATGCTCTTTTGGATACCTTCGTAATCCCCCACCCCATGCAGACGGTGTCGGGACAGAACTTAGATTCCAACGGGCTGTCTATAAATGAAGAGGAGAGTTCTGAGGTGGAAAATGCCTACGCAGATAATCAGGATCAGGACGGTTTAAGTTCCAATAACGCCGGGCAAAGTGGCTTCAATCAAGATGATTCCAGGCAAAATGGATTTAATCAAGACGGCTACAATCAGGATGGTGAAAATAACGAAAATTACGATAAAAACAGCTCCGATCAGAGCTTTGGCGGAAATGGCGGATTCGATAATGGACAGGGCTTCGGTGGGCCCGGAAATGGCGGACGGGGAGGACATGGTCAAGGTGGTCCGGGACGGGGAGGACAGGGTAGACCCGGTGGTGGAAACAAAAAATCCGGCAATAGCTCAAATTCCGCTTCTACCGGCAATTCCGGTACAAAATCCGGGACAACAAACTCCGGCAGTACCGGTTCCAACAGCACCGGATCCGAAACGAAATCCACTACGAAATCCTCCGGTAGCTCCGGTAGTACAAGCAGCACAAGTTCCGGAACGGTAATCGGCACGTACTCCGACAGCAAGAGCAAAATTACCGTAACTCAGTATAGAGCTTACGACAGTAATATCTATGTGGCGGATGTGGAAGTAACAGACGGAACAAGTATTCTTTCCGCATTTGCAAACAATACCTATGGAAGAAACATTACCGATACTACTTCCGATATGGCGGAGGAAAACAATGCGGTTTTAGCGATTAACGGAGATTATTACGGGGCAAGACAGAGCGGCTATGTTATCCGAAACGGTGTGGTGTACAGAAGTCAGGGAAGTAGCGGAGAAGATATGGTGATATCCAAGGACGGAAGCCTTTCCTTCATTTCCGAATCCGATACTACTACAGACTCTCTGATGCAGAAGCAGGCTTGGCAGGTTCTTTCCTTCGGACCGGTTTTGGTAGAGAACGGAGAGGTAGCCGTTTCCGAAAATGATGAGGTAGGTATGGCGATGGCCAGCAACCCAAGAACAGCCATCGGTACTGTAGCAAAGAATCATTATCTCTTTGTGGTATCTGACGGAAGAACTTCTGAAAGTGCAGGATTAAGCCTTTACGAGTTGGCAAACTTTATGAAGTCCTTAGGGGCGACCAATGTTTATAACCTGGATGGCGGCGGATCCTCTACCATGGTGTTCCAGGGAGAGGTGGTCAATAACCCCACCACCAATGGACATAAGATTTCCGAGCGAGCAGTCAGCGATATCTTATATATCGGAAAGAGCTCCTAAAACCGGAAATGCTATGAAAATCAGTATAGAGGAGATATCAAATGGAAAAGAATCAAGTTATTTATTATCATTCGGCAAGTCGTCAGGACAATGCTGAAGAAAGGATGGAGAATATGCAGGGAAGGCAGAATATTTCTGACAATAAAATGAGTCAGTTATCTTGGAAATCGCTTCTTCCCATTACTTTGACCACGGTTTTTGTCTTTGTCTTTGCAAAGATTTACGGCATTTTCTCCCACGGCGTCAGCTCAGCTTTCATGAGCTATGCCTTTTTACTCCCCTTAAGTCTCATTTTCCTCCCAAAGCTTTTAAACCTTTGTACAGGGAATCGTCTTTGGAATGGTTCTTTGGAAACAGAGGAGGGAGAAAAGAAGCTATTTCTCTCTTCCCTTGCTTCCTTCCTTTGGAAGAGCGGTGTGGCCGTTCTTACGGTAGGTTCCCTTTATAAAGGGGTGTTGGACATTTACGGAACCAGTGGAAGCTTTGAATGGGTTTATCTGGTAGTAGGAGTTTTGACATTAGTATCCGGAGGAATCAGTGCTTTACTGGCGAAGAAAGCATAAGGAAAATAAAGGTAAAATGGAAAAGGGCTTGTCGTATAAGACAAGCTCTTTTTCGAGTTGGCAGTGTGGTTTCAGGCTATAATAG
>CAUSUG010000249.1:0-3088 GCA_963534765.1 uncultured Oribacterium sp. | reverse complement strand
CAGTATTTTTTTGCCGTTCCTTCGCTTCTTCTCCTGAATTTTAATTTTAATAAAAAAAAAGAGGAAAGTCCAGCTTTCTCTCTTTTCTTTCTAAAAATTTATAGATTTTTTGTTTTTTCCAAATAAACACAGCATGCATTTAAGAATTAAAGAAGTACCCCGGGATTTATCCTACTACTTCCCGAATGGCCTCTTCCTCTTCCGCAGTAAAACAGGTATTCTCCAAAGCTCTCACATTCTCCCAAAGCTGTTCCTTCTTACTCACCCCCACAAGTACGGAAGTGGTAGCTTCGTCTCGAAGCACCCAGGAAAGGGCCATTTCCGAAAGACTCTGCTCTCTTTTCTTAGCAATCTGAGCAAGCCTTAAAAGCATCTGCCGTTTTTCCTCGGTAAAGTCTTCTTGATGCAGATATCTTCCGTCCTTCATCATACGAGAGTCCTCGGGGATTCCCTCTAGATAACGGTCGGATAAGAGTCCCTGAGCTAAAGGACTGAAGCAAATAAGTCCCATGCCTTCTTCTTTAGCAGCAGTCTTTAAGCCATTTTCCTCCACCTTCCTATCCAAGATGGAATAACGGTTTTGGTTAATGACCAAGGGAAGCCGTATTTCCTTCGCAATCTCCACAGCCTTCTTCATGGTTTCACCGTCATAGTTGGAGATTCCTGCATAGATGGCCTTGCCGGACTGTACAATCTGAAGCAGAGCCAGCATAGTCTCCATCAAAGGGGTATCCGGATCCATACGATGATGATAGAAAATATCCACATAATCCAGCTGCATACGCTTTAAGGAAGCATCACAGCTGGTAAGCAAATACTTTCGGGAGCCACCATTTCCATAGGGTCCTTCCCACATATCATAGCCCGCCTTGGTACTGATTAAGAGCTCCTCCCGATAAGGGCGAAAATCTCTTTGATACAGAATCCCGAAATTTCGCTCCGCCTCTCCATAGGGAGGACCGTAATTGTTGGCTAAATCAAAATGGGTGATGCCTAAGTCGAAGGCCTCCCTAAGAATATCCTGCATCTGCTCCTGAGAATTCCGTTCCCCGAAGTTATGCCAAAGTCCCAGAGAAATAGCCGGAAGATACAAACCGGATTCCCCCGCCTTTCGATATTCCATACTATCATAACGATTTTTATTGGCTACATAAGCTTTTCTAATATCCATCTCATACCTCCCGAGGAATGTTTAAATTGCTTCTCCCTTTAAAGAATATTTTCCCTTTATGAAAAAGTTTCAATTGCCTGTCTCTTATGGATTACTCCCGGAATACAGGGAAAAATTTATTTTCCGGACTTCTCAAAAAAAGAAATATATTGGGGAAGCCCATCCACGAAATCACAGCTGTATTCTCCTAAAATCAAGGGACGAAGATAGGCTAAGGCCTCCTCTTCCAGACTGTGTCCGTCCTTTCCGATCCAAGATAAAGGAATTTTTTTCTCCTGATTGGCCACCTCGGAAAGAGGAACTGCGGAATACTCTACAGCATATCCGATTCCCGCTTTAGGGGATTTCCCGGTATTGGAATTCTCCGAATCCTTCTGTCCGGGAGACTTCTCAGAAGAGTTCTGTTCGGAGGATATTCTCCGAAGAGACGACATTTTCCCGTTTTCTCCCAATACTGCCAGTTCCACTGCCTGTGCTCCCAGTAAGAAGGACTCTTCCACATCGGTTTTAGAAAGCAAATGTCCGGCACAGCGCTGTAATAGATTAAACTCAATGCTTCTGGTTTTCACCGACATTTTTTCTAAAATCATCTGCTCCAGCACCGCTCCTGCTCCTCCGGCAATGCTGTGTCCGAAGGCATCTTTGTTCCCTTCCTCTCGACCGTAGGTATAGAGGAATTTTCCGTTACTGTCCTTGATGCCCTCCGAAACCGCCACCATTACCTGATCCGACTGCTGAAGAGCTTTCTCCACATCCTTTTGGAACTGCTCTTTGAAAAAGCTCTGCTCCTCCAGATAAATAAGGTAAGGAATACTGCCTTTTTCTGCGGAAAGAGCCGCGGCGGCAGTAAGCCAGCCTGCATTCCTTCCCATCATTTCCACAATCATCACGTATTTGGTGTCATAAACCAGACACTCCCGCTCCAGCTCCAAAAGAGAGGCCGCAATGTACTTGGCGGAGGAGCCGAAGCCCGGGCAATGGTCGATTCCTTCCAAGTCATTATCTATGGTTTTAGGTACTCCTACCACCACAATTTCCTCCCCCTGTTCCTTACAGTAGGCAGACAGCTTCCAGGCGGTATCCATGGAATCATTTCCCCCGATATAGAGAAAATACCCGATATTCCACGCCTTAAAAACGGATAAGAGCTCCTGAAACTCCCTTGGGTCTTCCTGTGGATTTTTCAGTTTTAAACGACAGGATCCCAGCGCCGCCGCAGGAGTCTGGGCCAGTCTGGAAAAGTATGCCGCCTCCTGCCTTGTGCTTCCCTTTTCCAACAGAAAGTCTCCAAAGGGAGAAAGGAGGATACTTTCTTCCTCTTTTTTCGGAAAATGCTCTTCCATCTGCTTTTCAGCGCAGGCCTTCAGCTCCACAAATTCCTCTGAAAACACGCCGGCAATGCCATGCTGTGCCCCATAGATTTTATCGATCTTTTCCTCCTGCATAGCCTTCCAGATTACCCCGGAAAGACTGGCATTGATTACTGCAGTAGGTCCGCCGGACTGGGCCACCAAAAGATTCTTTTTCATAGTACTCCTATTCTACTTTAAGCCTCATCTCACTATACCGCTCTTGGCTATACCACGCTTTACTTCTCTTTGCTTTACTACACTACTCTTTACTACACTACTCTTTACTACAATTATCTTTACTACGCTATTCTTTATTCTGCTTCTCTTTACTTCACTGCTCTATGTTAAGCTTTATGGGCATTTGCCCTACTTTCCCTTTTCTTCCAAAAAGTGAGACAGGAAGGACATGGGAAAGGGGGGAGAAGACAAGGGCTTCACCGCAAGCTGCATTAAAAGCAGAGGATTATCATCCGCCAAAGCCCGGTTTAAAGAGAGCTTTCCGCAGGACTTACAAAGGTGTAGAATGCTCCAATCCCCATCTCCCTTGGAGATTACGCCGATGGGC
>CAUSUG010000248.1:0-3091 GCA_963534765.1 uncultured Oribacterium sp. | reverse complement strand
ATCTTTTACTCCTCTGATGGCTCGAACTGATCCCTTCCTACACCGCATCAGGGGCAACGAAAACCTTCAGGAACGTCTTCCCACGCTGTTCCGGGTGCACCATTTGCACTTTCCTCTCCTACTTCAGGATCATAGATATAACCACAAACTGTACATACATATTTCTTCATGATATTCTCTCCTTTTTCTTTAAACTTAAGTGTTGAGCTTATGCTCGAAAGGTAGTTTATCATTAGATTGTGCACAAGTCTAGTAATTTTAGGAATTATTTTTGTTTTTCCCTAAAAACAGAAAAGAGAGCTCGAACCTTTCTACTATTTCTATACGAAAGTACCATAAATTCAGTTGTTACAGGACTGTAAGCCATAAGAAAAGGAGCTTCTCATGAAGCTCCCTTTAACTCTTAGTCCTCTACAGTAATAATCTCGCGCTTATTATAAGAACCACAAGCCTTACAAACTCTGTGAGGCATAACCAATGCACCACACTTAGAGCACTTTACAAGGTTTGTTGCACCCATCTTCCAATTTGCTCTTCTGCTATCTCTGCGGGCTTTGGATGATTTATTCTTTGGACAAATAGACATATTTACACCTCCTGTCTTAACCGAGTTTGAATCGGTGAATTTGGGCTATGCTTTACATTAGAAAAACACACTCGTGTAAAGATACACTAGTTTTTCATAAAATGCAAGCAAAATCTAAAGGAAAGCGAAAAAATTATGCCTGATTTAAGCTTCAATTAAACGCTTTGTATCTCTTGCGATAGCCAACTCTTCATTGGTAGGAATCAAGAAAATCTTAACTTTGGAATCATCGGTGGAAATTAAACGCTCTTTTCCACGAACATTATTTCTTTCCGGATCAATCTTTGCACCAAGGTAGCCTAAATACTCCTCAACCACAAGCTGTCTTGTTACCTTGTCATTCTCTCCCACACCTGCAGTAAAGGAAATGGCATCCACACCATTCATGGCAGCAGCATACGCTCCAATATACTTAGCTACTCTGTAGCGGAAAGCATCAAGAGCCACTTTAGCCATATGATTGCCTTCCTCTGCAGCCTTCTCAATATCACGGAAGTCGGAGGAAATACCGGTCATTCCCAATACACCGGACTTCTTATTCAAAATATTCAAAACTTCATCAGCAGTCTTGTTCTCGTGGTTGGCAATAAACTGGATTACACCGCCATCAATATCACCTGAACGGGTACCCATAATTAAGCCTTCCAACGGAGTAAGTCCCATGGAGGTATCCACAGCCTTACCGCCGATAGAAGCGGTAATAGAAGCACCATTTCCTAAATGACATACAATAACCTTTGCCTTTTCAGGATCTAAGCCACCGAAACGAATGGTTTCCTGAGAAACGTAGGCATGGCTGGTTCCATGGAAGCCGTAACGGCGAATGGCATACTTATCATAGTACTCCTTAGGAATCGCATAGTAATATGCCTTCTCCGGAAGAGTCATACCGAAGGTAGTATCGAAAACCGCTACATTCTTCTTACCGGGAACAACCTTCTCGCAAGCCTCGATACCCATAAGGTTCGCAGGGTTATGTAAGGGACCCAAGTCGAAGCACTCCCGAATAACCTTCTTTACTTCATCATTTACAATAATGCTTTCCGTGAAACGATTGGAGCCGTGAAGTACACGATGTCCGATGGCACCGATTTCA
Organism: uncultured Oribacterium sp.; assembly: GCA_963534765.1. Classification (GTDB taxonomy): domain Bacteria; phylum Bacillota; class Clostridia; order Lachnospirales; family Lachnospiraceae; genus Oribacterium. Next base: position 1,409 of record CAUSUG010000248.1, on the reverse strand, counting down.
TCAACGGACTTAACCACACCATAGTCTCCGGTCAGTGCATCAAATACCAGCTTTACTGCTACAGAATGATCCGGAAGATCTGTTTCTACCACATAATCTTCTTTTCCGGGAACCTCATGCTTTAATCTGGAACCGGGAATACCGATTCTTTCGCAAAGTCCCTTGGCCATTACGGTCTCCCCTTCCATATCAATCAGCTGATACTTCAAAGAAGATGATCCACAGTTAATTACTAAAATTTTCATAGTTCCTCCCAATGATTAGTTATTATCGTAAAGTTGGCACTGCACTGCAGTAATCGCAACAACACCTACAATATCGGCAACATTGCAGCCACGGGATAAGTCATTAACCGGTCTGGCAATTCCCTGAGTCATAGGTCCATAGGCTTCAGCCTTTGCCAATCTCTGTACAAGCTTATAGCCGATGTTTCCTGCATCCAAATTCGGGAAAATCAAAGTATTGGCATGACCTGCCACCTTGGATCCTGGAGCTTTTAAGCTGGCTACAGACTCCACTAAAGCTGCATCCAACTGTAATTCTCCGTCTACCAAAAGATTTGGATTATTCTCCTTCACAATCTTGGTAGCATCCTGTACCTTGGTAACATCCGCATGCTTTGCAGATCCCATAGTGGAATAAGACAGCATAGCTACCTTAGGCTCTGCTCCTACCAAGAAACGGAAGGATTCTGCGGAAGACTCTGCAATAGCTGCCAGCTCTTCAGGAGTCGGGTTTTGATTTAAACCGCAATCAGAGAAGACAAAGGTTCCCTTCTCTCCGTATTCACAATCAGGAACAACCATAACAAAGAAAGCGGAAACAAGCTTTGTGCCCGGCTTGGTCTTTAAAATCTGAAGAGACGGACGGAGGGTATCCGCGGTAGAGTGGTTCGCTCCGGAAACTAAACCGTCAGCCTCTCCCTTCTTCACCATCATCACACCAAAATAGGTGTTGCTTTCTGTCAGAAGCTTTCTTGCCTCTTCTTCCGTCATCCCCTTTGACTTTCTAAGCTCTACCAGAGTGGAAACATAATCCTCTAACTTGGCATAAGTCTTCGGGTTCACAATTTCAATACCGGAAAGGTCTACTCCCCAGGCTTTGGCATCCTTCTCCACCTGCTCCTTCTCTCCAAGAAGAATCAGACGAGCAAATCCCTCTTTCTGAATCTGTTCTGCCGCCTGAAGAACTCTCTTGTCCTCAGATTCCGGTAATACGATGGTCTTCTGCTTTGCCTTTGCTTTTGCTTTTACATCCTCAATAAATGACATATTCTCTCCTTTTTCTGACATGATAAAACTCTTCCTTGCCATTATAGCAAAGGAAGAGAGAGGAAAAAAGGGAAGTTCTAAAGAACATTGCATATTTTTGTATACTATATTCAATATCCCTGTCTCTTATACACATCT
>CAUSUG010000247.1:0-3096 GCA_963534765.1 uncultured Oribacterium sp. | reverse complement strand
TGTGTATAAGAGACAGTCTTTAGCTTTTTTCGCTTCAATCACAGTCTCAACAAATTCTTGTTTCTCTTCAGAAAGCCTTTCCTCTAAGTTATCACCAACGAGTAATCCACATTTTATGGAAAAAAACAAGGCAACTGTTCCGGATTCATCTTTTACAAGATATACTCTTGTTTCTCCTTCCAAATCATCCGCCCATGCCTTGTCCGCATCTCTTATATAATTTTCAAGTGTATTATTATTTTTTTTAGAAGTAAATTCACTAACCAAGCCTCTATTATTCGGATTACTTGTTAAAACTTCGTATGTGAACTTTTGATAAAAAGATCGTATTTCTTTAGCGTTAATGCTAATCCCTCCTTAAGCAATGGTTGTACTTCTATTCATTAGTTCTTTTGTTGCATCTACCTTCATAGCATCCAATAATAGCTTTACGTTACCATCTTCTCCCGACTCCAAACCTTGTCTTGCTTTTTTCCACGAAAACTCGCCATGAGACAAACTACTTAACTTCCAAGATGGTAACAATCCGTATCTTTCCAAAATAAACTGCAATAAATCTTTGGTTTCCTCTGAAACCTCATCAAACTTTTGAGAAAAAGCATCTTGTTTATATGCCGTTCTTACCTCTTTTAAAACCGGACCATATTTCCATCCATAGAATACGCCATCAAATAAAGCCCTATTATGGCGTATAAGGGATTCTCGTTGCGCAAAATACATTAGCTTATGCATCTTCATTTCATCCATTGCTTTTGCATTATTTTTATAGTACATGTCATATAAAGCCTTTGCTACACACATTGTATTTTCCATACACATCCCTCCTTTGCTTGATTGATATTCACGGAAGTATACTACCTTCCAGTTTTATTTACAAGAGTTAACAACAGAAGCTTATGAAATTAAGAAAAAGATTGCACCCGATTTATTAAAAATCGAGTGCAAGAAAAAGCCAAAAATATTACTTTAAGATAAATCCATGCTTTACAGGATCTTCTTCATCAATCACAAAGTGGTTGAAGCCGGTAATCCATGCGGAACCGGTAATCTGAGGAATAACCGCATCGTAATCTCCCACCTTGGTGGTTCCTACGATTTCTCCCTCGAAAATGGTGCCCAGGATGGACTCATAGAAGAACTTATCTCCCTGCTTTAACTCACCCTTTGCGAAAAGAGTAGCCAGCTTTGCACTGGTTCCTGTTCCACAAGGAGAACGGTCTACCTGTCCCTGTCCGAATACTACGCAGTTCTTTAAGGTCGCGCCCTTGGTCTCTGTTGTAGACCACCATTCTACCAAGTCTACGGTATGGATATGGGGAAGCAATGGATGCTGTACAGGAATCTCTTTGTTGATAATGTCTCTTAACTGAATTCCCAAAGCGTTCAGCTTATCTGCATTTTCCGGCTTAATCTCTACACCGATCTGGTCTACCTTCACGATAGCGAAGAAGGATCCGCCGAAGGAAATATCAAACTTAATCTTGCCGTAACCCGGAAGCTCTACCTCCTGATCTCTCTTGTATAAGAAAGCGGGAACATTCTGGAAGCTTACCTTCTTAGCCTTGCCGTCTACAACGGTAACTTCACCGTGGATAATTCCTGCAGGAGCCTCCTGTACAATCTTGGTAATCGGCTCTGTTACAGGAACGATACCGGTCTCTACTGCAACGGTCATAGCACCGATGGTTCCATGTCCGCACATGTTCAGGTATCCGCCGCCATCCATAAAGATAATACCGTAATCGGCCTCATCCACTGTAGGCTGTGTCAAAATGGAACCGAACATATCGTTATGTCCTCTCGGTTCCAACATAATAGCGGTACGAAGATAATCCATATTGTCCTCAAGCCACTGCTTCTTCTCAGGCATAGTCTTTCCGGGGATTTTAGGGACTCCACCTACTACGATTCTGGTAGCCTCACCGGCTGTGTGGGAATCAACTGCGTGAATACTCTTGCTGAATTTCATGATGCTTACCTCCATGGTTTATTTTTATAAAGGAAAAGTCGCCCTATAAGACGACTTTTCCGATTCTGAACAAGTAATGGTTCAATCCTGCGTCATCTTCTGTGTTCTTTATGCCGCCTGCTTCTTTTCCTTGCTTAAGGAATAGAACATGGTTGCTGCGGTGTAGAACATAACGCAGATAACGATAATCTTTAAAATGTGAGAGGGTAATCCTAATGCTACTCTAGTTGCTACAAATACACCCAAAGAGCCGAAAATGGTTCCCCACAAAGCTACCTTTCTATTGTAGCTGCCTTCCTTTACGAAACGAACGGAAGCAACCGGCATAAGGTATGCGCAGGATCCCATCATGATGGGGAAGGCAACCTTCGGGTCCATACCCAATACGCAAACCAGGGCAAGACAGGGTGCATATAAGCCAACTCCGGCGGTCATAACTGCGCCTAAGAAGAAGTTAATTACGATAGCAACAATAAGCTTTATTCCGCTGAGTCCGATGGCTGTTCCTTCTACGGGGATAACATTCGCCACCTGTAAAATGATGACGAAACCGATTACTACCATGGCAACACCCATAACCAGCTGAATCATCTGCTTGGAAAGCTTGGAAATAATTCCTGCACCAATCCATGCACCGACCATAGCCGCAAGCAGCATGGTAACCAATGTGATAGGCTCTACTTCCACTCCCTGAATAAAGAGGAAGGCCTCCATAACGACAGGAATAGTACAAGCTACATTCAAGGTGCCGGGAATCAGCTTGTCATCCACCTGCTTTAAGCCCTTGTAAAGGGAAGCACCGGGAGCGAAGGATCCGATACCGAATACGTCGAAGAAGTTAATTCCGAAACCGATAGCACTACTAACCACGCTATTGCTTTCCTTCTCCATGCTATCCTTATGCGCCAGTAAATCCTTTACAAATGCGACTAAAAAAATAAGCGCTAAAATGCCCAGTATTACGAGCAAGCCTACAGTAACCATTTGTTGAGCATTCATATCTTTCTCTCCCCCTTGCAAAATCTTTCACAAAAGAGACTCCTGCCGTTCTCATTCATTGTGAAATAATTCCCAATTGTTCTGTTCCTCATTTTAAGACGAAAATGCTACTTCGTCAATTCCTATTG
>CAUSUG010000246.1:0-3128 GCA_963534765.1 uncultured Oribacterium sp. | reverse complement strand
CAATAAAATATGAGGTGATCAAAATGAATAGTGTCATTAAAGGTTCCGGATATTGTTTGGCATATACTCCCGGCTTGATGTTGCAGCACGGCTCCACCATTGTGCAGGAAAGACTGGTAAATCCTGATGGTGAGTTCTTAAAGGAAATGGGAAAGCACGTTCGTAGCTTTGAGGATTGTGTAGCTTACTGGCCAAACCAGGTATATATCGGAAACAAGACTCCCGAGGAGTTTGCCAAGGTGGAGTTCCCCTATTTCGATAAGAAGGTAGAAAATGCCAAGCGCTATGGTCATTTTGGAGAGATTATGCCGGAGAATGAGTTCCTTCTTTTGGCACAGGCTTGTGACTGCTTCGAGGTTTTCTACCTGGATAAGGACTTCGTAGCAGCAAACAAGGGAGAGCTTGCTAAGGATCCTGTAATCACAGAAGCAATCCTTGCCAGAGTACAAGAGGGCGTAGAGAATTCCGTGATTAAGGGATTTGTGGACGCTCACGAGGCAGAGCCTCTTTTCTACGAAGGAAAGCTGGTAGGATGCGTAAAGAGAGCACATGATATTGATGTAAACCTTTCCGCAGAAGTAATGCTGGAGAACTTGATGAATAAAGCAAGCTCCGTTTTGGCTGTTCTTCACTCCTTAAAGTCCTCCAATGTAGATCCGCTTTCCATTGAATATGTTATCGACTGTTCCGAGGAAGCCTGCGGAGACGTAAACCAGAGAGGTGGCGGAAACTTTGCGAAGGCTGTAGCTGAGATTGCCGGACTAGAGAATGCTACCGGTTCCGATGCAAGAGGCTTCTGTGCAGGACCTTCCCACGCTATGATTGAGGCAGCTTCTTTGGTAAAGGCAGGAGCTTTCCATACCGTTCTTGTTATCGGTGGAGGTTGCGTACCTAAGCTTGCCATGAACGGAAAAGACCATGTAAAGAAAGAGCTCCCCATGCTGGAGGATTGCTTAGGCTCCTTCTCTGTAGTAGTTTCTGAAAATGACGGTGTTTCTGCTGAAATCAACCTGGATATTATCGGAAGACATACCGTTGGAACAGGTGCCGCACCACAGAACGTTATCGGTTCCTTAGTAGCGGATCCTTTGGAGAAGGCAGGCCTTACCGTAAATGATGTGGATAAGTTCTCTCCTGAGATGCAGAATGCGGATATTACCAAGCCTGCAGGAGCCGGAGATGTTCCTATGGCAAACTATAAGATGATCGCTGCACTTGCTGTTAAGAAGGGATGGCTTGAGAAGGCTGATTTGGCAAAGTTCTGTGAGGAGAAGGGCTTAGTAGGATATGCACCGACTCAGGGGCATATTCCTTCCGGTGTTCCTTATGTGGGATTTGCCAAGGAAAGCATTGAAAAGGGAGATATGGAGAGAGTTATGATTATCGGAAAGGGATCTCTCTTCCTTGGCCGCATGACAAACCTCTTTGACGGTGTCTCCTTCCTGATTCAGAAAAATACCGGAAAGGGTCAGGGCGGAGCAGTATCTGAAGAAGAAATCCGTTCCTTAATTGCGAAATCCATGAAGGAATTTGCACAGTCTATTTTGGGCGCATAGAAGAAAGGGTGAGAATTATGGCAAAAGAAATAAAAGAGCTCATTGCGGATACCTTTTTGGCTATGGCGGAAGGTTTGGAAACAGGCTCTTTTTCTAAGAAACCGAGAATTGCTTTAACAGGTATGGGCTCGGAGCACGGAGAGGAAAATTCCATGAAGGCTGCAGTGGATGCGGCTAAGGATGGCGTGGACGTACTCTATATCGGTTCTTTGAAAAATGATGCGGTAGAAACCCTTGTGGTGGACAATGATGAAGAGGGACATGACAAGATGGATGCTCTTTTAAAGGAGCATAAGATTGACGGTGCGGTAACCATGCACTATCCCTTCCCCATCGGTGTATCCACTGTGGGAAGAGCCATTACTCCTGCATTCGGTAAGGAGATGTTCATTGCCAATACTACAGGAACCTCCAGTACAGATCGTATTGAAGGAATGGTGAAGAATGCCCTTTACGGAATCATCACGGCAAAGGCTTGCGGCATCAAGGAGCCTACTGTAGGTATTTTAAATGTAGACGGTGCAAGACAGACCGAGAAGGCCTTAAAGAAATTACAGTCCAACGGTTATCCTCTTCACTTTGCAGAGTCCTCCAGATCCGACGGCGGTGCGGTTCTTCGTGGAAATGACGTTCTTCGGGGAACACCGGATGTATTGGTGTGTGATTCCTTAACCGGAAACGTATTGTCCAAGATGCTATCTTCCTTCAACACCGGAGGCTCTTTCGAGGCTCAGGGCTTTGGTTATGGTCCGGGAATCGGAGAGAACTATAACCAGCTGGTGATGATTGTATCCAGAGCTTCCGGAGCACCGGTTTTGGCGAATGCTCTTCGCTTTGCAAGAGATCTGATTAAGGGCAATGTCTTTGCGGTAGCGAAGGAAGAGTTTGCATTGGCAAAGAAAGCCGGCTTAGATGGCATTCTTGCAGAAATCAGAGAGGCAAATAAGCCAAAGGAGCAGGGAGAATCTGTTCCCATGCCGGCAAAGGAGATTGTTACCGCAGCTGTATACGGCATCGAAGTAACAGATTTGGATGATGCGGTATTGGAGCTTTGGAAAGAAAAGATTTATGCGGAATCCGGAATGGGCTGTACAGGGCCGATTATCCGCGTTTCTGAAAGCAATTTAGCAAAGTCTGAAGAGATTTTAAGAGCAAAGGGATATATTTCTTAATCTCTCTCGGAGAAGGTACATAACTTTCGGGCTGATCTCTTTCCTTTAGGAAAGGTATAAAAAAGTCTTGGAAAGAAAAACAAAATGCAGGGGTTTTGCCTATACAATTTGCGCGTAATCCATTTGTTTTGCGTACAATCTAGTTCTTATAGGCACCCCGGCCGATTGTATAAGAAGTGCAGCTGTAGGGATGAGATACATTCCTTCGGTTACGCTTATTTTTGTACCCAAAAATGAAGGGAAAAAAGACAAATTTCTGATACATACTATAGTTTTGTTAAAAAATAGACAATAAAACTTAGCATTAGAAACAAAAAATAGTAAGAAATAACTAAAAAATTTCCCTAATATCCGAAAAATATATTGAATAGTATTTAATTATCGGATATAATGTGGAAAC
>CAUSUG010000245.1:0-3151 GCA_963534765.1 uncultured Oribacterium sp. | reverse complement strand
CCCTATACCTTAGAACAGGTAAAGAATGGGTATGACTATATAATACGAGGAGTCATTATGGGAAGCATGATACCGGAGGGAAATACCAAGGGGGAGAAGATTATTCTGGCCTATTCGGGAGGTTTGGATACTACTGCCATTATTCCCTGGCTGAAGGAGAATTTTGGCTATAAGGTGATTTGTGTCTGCGTGGATGTGGGGCAGGAAGAGGAGCTTTCCGACCTTCCGGAACGGGCGAAGCTGTCCGGAGCGGAGAAACTGTATATCGAGCATATTCAGGATGAATTCTGTGAGGAATATGTTCTTCCCTGTATTCAAGCCAATGCCTGCTATGAAAATAAATACCTTTTGGGGACTTCCATGGCTCGTCCGGCTATTGCAAAAAGATTGGTGGAGATTGCCAATAAGGAAGGAGCTACCGCCATTTGTCACGGAGCTACCGGAAAGGGTAACGACCAGATTCGTTTTGAATTGGGCATTAAGGCCTTAGCCCCGGAGCTGCATATTCTTGCCCCTTGGCGGATGACAGAGCTTTGGACCTTTCAGTCCAGGGAAGATGAAATGGCATACTGTAAGGAAAAGGGCATTGACCTGGCTTTTGGAAGCCATGAGAATTCCTACAGCAGGGACAGAAATCTTTGGCATATTTCCCATGAAGGCTTGGAGCTGGAGGACCCGGAGACGGAGCCGAATTATGAGCATCTTCTGATGCTTTCCGTAACGCCCCAGAAGGCACCGGATCAGGAAACCGCTCTTTCCATTAGCTGGGAAAAGGGAGTGCCGGTGGCACTAAATGGGAAGAAAATGTCCTTGAAGGAGATGATTGAGGAACTGAATCAGCTGGGGGGAAAGAACGGTATCGGTATTGTGGATATTGTGGAGAACCGCGTGGTGGGGATGAAGAGTCGTGGAGTTTACGAAACTCCCGGGGGAACCATTCTTTTGGAAGCCCATAAGCAGTTGGAAGAGCTGATTTTGGATCGGCAGACCATGGAAATGAAGAAAATCGTAGAGGAGAAGTTTTCTCAGGTGGTTTATGAAGGAAAGTGGTTTGCTCCTCTTCGGGAAGCTTTGCAGGCCTTTGTGAAGAGCACCCAGGAGAAGGTATCCGGAGAGACCAAGATGAAGCTTTATAAGGGAAATATCATAAAGGCCGGAACCTCTTCTCCCTATTCTCTTTACAATGCTTCCCTGGCAAGCTTTACCACGGGAGATTTATATGATCATAAGGATGCCGGGGGCTTCATCACCCTTTTCGGACTCCCGGAGTTGGTAAGGGCTTTACAGGAGAAGAAAGCGTAAAAGGAAGTTTTTCATAAGAATAAATTCTTTCCTTCGAAGAATAATAAAGCAAAATACTGTGTGAAGGTTCCAAGCCGGTGGAGGAAGACAGCTTGGAACCTTGCTTTGTGTTTAGGTCTGTTCTCCCTGTATCGTGTCCTGTCTTGTTGGCGTCACTCAAGCGATTTGGGCGATCATATTGCATTGAGAAAGCTTGTGTATAACAGAAAGCTTGTGCGAAACGGAAAGCTTGTGTAAAACAGAAAACTTGTATAAAACAGAAATATTATGCTAGTATAAACAGCAAAATTATAGGATATAGGATTGGTGTGTTATAGAAGTCCATTAAGGGTCGAGTGCAGGAGGGGAAAGGTATGAAAGAGCAGAAGCAAGAAACCGTTGTTCAGTATTTAGAGGCTCTTTCTTCCAAGAGCCCGATTCCCGGAGGCGGCGGGGCGGCTGCCCTGTCTGCCGCATTTGCCTTTTCTCTGGGAATGATGGTGGGAAATCTTACATTGGGAAAGAAGAGCTATGCAGACTTTCAGGAAGAACTGGAAGAAATCATGAAATCCCTGGAGGAGGCAAAACAGAAGGCTCTTGCTTTGGAAGCAAAGGATGAAGAGGTTTTCCTGCCTCTGTCAAAGGCATATTCCTTACCCAGAGAAACAGAGGAAGAACAAAAGATTTACAGGGAAACGATGGAGCGCTGTCTTACGGAGGCGTCATTGGTGCCTACAGAGCTTTTGGAGCTATGCTTAGAGAAGCTTCCTTTATTTGCCAGATTACAGGAGAGAGGTTCCCGAATTGCCCTATCGGATGTGGGAGTAGGGGCTGGCTTCCTGAAGACAGCCATGGAAAGTGCCATACTGAATGTATATATCAATACCAAAAGTATGCAGAATCGGGAAATCAAAGCGAAAAGAGAGGCAGTTTGCGATAGGGCAAGAACGGGCATTTCTTCTCTGGAAGAGATTATTCAGGCGGTGGAAAACGTGGTAAGAGGAGCATAAAGACTTAATTTCAAATGGGGAAAGGAGTAGTAAGGAAGTATGGAAGAATTATTGGGAAAACCGGTGGCGGAAGAAATAGAGAAGGAATGTGTGGCCTTTTTGGCGGAGAGACCCGGGGTGATGCCGGCTTTGGCGCTTATCCGTGTAGGAGAAAGGACGGCGGATGTTACCTATGAGAAGGCCATTAAAAAGCGTTTTCTATCCTTTGGATTGGAAGTAAAGAGCTATCAGCTTCCGGCGGATTGCAGCAATGAGCAGTTTCAGGAGGTTATTCAATTTTTAAATGATGATGAAGAGATTCACGGAATTATGATATTTCGTCCCCTTCCCTCTCATTTGGATCAGGAAACAGCCTTCAGAATGATTAAGAGAGAAAAGGATGTGGAAGGGGTCAGCAGAGAGAGCATGGCGGGCTTGATTTTAAAGGATGAAAGTGCCTTTGCGCCCTGCACTGCACAGGCAGTTATGGAAATGTGCCGTTTTTATAAGATTCCCCTGGCGGGAAAGGAAGTTTGCATTTTGGGACGTTCTTTGGTAGTGGGAAGACCCTTGTCCATCTTGATGACCAATAAGGATGCCACAGTAACTCTCTGCCACAGTAAAACGAGTAATATAAAAGAAGTGACCAAGAAAGCGGATGTTTTGGTTTGCTGTATGGGAAAAGCAAAAGCAATAGGCTCTTCTTATTGTAAGGAGGGGGCTACGGTAATCGACGTGGGAACCAACCGGGATGAAAAGGGAAATATTGTAGGAGATGTGGATTTTGATACCATGGCTACCGTTGCCGGAAAGATTTCTCCTGTACCCAGAGGTTTGGGGGCTGTAACTACTGCGGTATTGGCCAAGCAGCTTTTGAAAGC
>CAUSUG010000244.1:0-3164 GCA_963534765.1 uncultured Oribacterium sp. | reverse complement strand
AAATATATGGTAAAAAGTAAGGGAGAGTAGAATAAATGAAAAAAATACTGATTGATTGTGATACCGGAATAGATGATTCCTTAGCAATTCTCTATGCATTAAAGAGCAAAAGTCTAAATATTGAAGGAATTACTACAGGCTTTGGGAATACCGGTGCTCTACAGGCTGCTGAAAATGTTTTAAGACTGATTCAACTGGCAAATCCGGGATACGAAATACCGGTGGCAATAGGTGCAGAAGAGACTCTTTTAGGCAAAAAGGAAGACTACCCCATTCATATTCATGGAAAAAACGGAATTGGGGATGTGGAACTTCCAAAGTCTAATCAGGTTTTATCTAAGGAAAGTGCTTGGGAAATGATTGTTCGAAAGTCAGGGGAAATGCCGGGAGAACTGACCTTAGTTACCTTGGGGAGACTAACCAATCTTGCGAAAGCTTTAGAATTGGATCCTAAGCTGCCTCAAAAATTAAAAAATGTAGTAGTAATGGGAGGATGTGTTAAAGCACCCGGAAATATCAGTCCCTACGCGGAAGCAAATATCGGCGGAGATGCGGAGGCATCTGATATTGTTTTCCAAGCAGGCTTTCATATGATGGTGGTAGGGCTGGACGTGACTACAAAGACGTACTTGCATGGACAAGATTTGGAAAAACTTAGTAAGTACTGTAAAGAAGAGAACCTACCCATTGTCCGGTATTTGCAGGAAGCGTTAAAGCTGTATTTCCGTTTCCATCATGAAACAATGGGAATGATGGATGAAAGCGTAGTTCATGATCCCCTTGCCATGGTACTGGCAGATTGTCCTTCCTTGGGAACGTATAAAATTTTCAGTGCAAGAGTGGATACTACGAACTCCGATACTAGAGGCATGATTAAGATTGATGAGAGATTCTGTTCCGAAATTCAAGGAAGTGAAATTCTATTTTGCCTAGAGGTAGATGGCAAACAGGCGGTAAATAGACTTCTTTCTGTTTTTTAAAGTGTAAATCGGGGAAGAAATATGAGTAAAATAGTAGTCATTGGAAGTTTAAATATGGATCACATTGTTCATGTGCCTCATATGGTAAAACAGGGAGAAACCATCTTGGCAAAAGATGATCTGCGATTTGTTCCCGGAGGGAAGGGCGCAAACCAGGCCTATGCCATAGGAAAACTTGGGGGAGATGTCTGTATGCTTGGAAAAGTCGGAAAAGATGAAGCCGGAAAAAGCATGATCCAAAATCTTTCAGTAGTGGCAGTGGATACTTCCAAGATAGAATTGTCGGATGCATCAACGGGAACTGCTTGGATTTGTGTTAATGAAGAAGGAGATAACAGCATTGTAGTAATCCCCGGAGCAAATAAACAAGTAGACATTCCCTATATTGAGAAAAATCTATCCGAGCTTCAAGAATCGGAGATGCTTATTTTACAATTGGAGATTCCGATAGAAACGGTTTGTTTTGCGGCAAAAGAAGCAAAACAACGGGGGAAATTAGTGATTTTGGATCCAGCTCCTGCACAAGCAACGCTTCCTGCAGAACTGTTCTCCTATGTAGATATTCTAAAACCTAATGAAACGGAACTGGCTATTTTAACAGGAATGGATGCTTCTGCCAAAGTGGAGGATATGGTTAAAGAGCTTAGAAAACTATACAAAGGAACTCTTGTCGTGAGCATGGGAGAAAAGGGTGTTTTGATTGATGATGGAGAGCATTTTTCCAGACTTCCAGCTAGAAAGACAACTGTTATAGATACCACTGCAGCTGGGGATAGCTTTGTGGCCGGAATGGCACTCAAACTTGTGGAGAATAAATCCTTGGAGGAAGCGATAGGGTATGCGCAAAAGCTTGCCTCCATTGTGGTTTCCAGAAGTGGAGCACAAAGTTCTATTCCTACAGCTAAGGAAGTGGAGGAGCTGGGATAGACTAGGAGGAATCATGGCAGAATATTTCATAGAAACCGCTTTACTAACCCATGGCTTAGTTTCCCTTAGAGAGGAAGAAATCCTATCTTTATGGCCTTGGAAGGATAAAAAATTAGTCTGGTTGGAAAATGGCAAAATTTGCCATGGGACAATGGAAGAATATTTTCCACTTCGAAGAAGGGCTAAAGAAATCAGGAGAATCGATAGAGAAATTTTGCCTAAGGCCATGGCGGAGAAGGAAAATGGATGCTTGACCGCTTCCGGCACGATGGCGGTTGCAGAGCTGTATGGTGTTCCTGTAGCGGTAACTGCAGGTATGGGAGGTATCAGTAGTTATATTCATGGAGAGACTCTGTGTCCGGATTTGCCTGCACTTGTTGAAAGCAAAACCATTTTAATTGCTACCTCTCCGAAGGATGTGGTGGATATCCAAAGCTCTATCGATTGGCTATTAAAACATCAGGTAAAGATACTGGGGGCTCGCTATGATTACTGTTCCGGTTTTATGTTTGCAGGAAAGAAAATACCTCTCTCCGGAATGTTAAAGAAAGAAGAAACGATAAAAGCCCATACTTTGATTTTGCAGGATATTCAAGAAGAGGAACGTATCAAAGATAAAACTATCCTGCAACAGGCATTGGATGCAGGGATGAAGGTTCAGGAAAGAGGAGAGTATTTTCATCCGGTAGCCAATGAAGTAATCGATCGGATGTCCGGAGGTGTGGCCGGAAGATTACAGCTTAAGTCCTTGATTGAGAATGGGAAGCTGGCGGGAGAAAAAAGGGTAGAAGGATATTAAACTCAGAAAATAAATAGGAATTTAGAAGCATATAGGGAGATTCAGAAAAACTTCTTTGTGGGTAACACAGAGGAGTTTTTTGTTTGCTTATCTACGGGGCGTTTTGACGATGTAAACGAAGAATTATGTGCTGTATATCGAGAAAATGCTTAAAGGTGATTCCTATAAATGCGTGCTTGTATGGTAAAACAGAATAATAAAAGCTTAAGAACTTATGATATTATAAATAAAACAGGAACTTAGATTTAAGTGAGATTTATACAATTACGTTAGAATCATGAACATTGAGGTATATAGGCTTTGCTGTGTTTTGTGACTATTTGTAAAAGTGGAGTTTGAGAAAGTTGGGGGGATATGAGAGAAATCTATATTTCTGATTTGGACGATACTTTGTTGGATCCGAAAGCTAATTTACCGGAATATTCAAAAGTCCTTCTCAATACACTCATGGAGCAGGG
>CAUSUG010000243.1:0-3175 GCA_963534765.1 uncultured Oribacterium sp. | reverse complement strand
GTGCTATAATTTTTTGAGGAATTTATTAAACCATTCGATTCTTTGAGTCGTTATAGAGTCGTTGACTTGCTTTCTTTTATATAAGGAGGAACTATGATCCTGATTGAAAACGGAACCCTCGTAAGCCCCAGAGAAAGTTTCCTTGGAGACATTCTTGTGGAAGGGGAAAAAATCAAAAAAATTTTCCGAAAGGACAGTCCTAATTTCCAGGCCGAGAAGGATGCCGCTTTGGCTTCCGAAAATACTGTAGAACGGATTGATGCCGGCGGAAAACTCATTTTCCCGGGCTTTATTGACTGCCACACCCACTTTGAACTGCATGTTGCAGGCACCGTAACCTGTGATGATTTTCCCTCCGGCACCAAGGCGGCTATCGCCGGCGGAACCACCAGTATTGTGGACTTCGGCACCCAATACAAGGGCGAAACCCTGATGGAAGGCTTTAAAAATTGGCAGAAAAAGGCTGATTTAGGCGCTTCCTGCGACTACGGCTTCCACATGTCCATCAGTGACTGGAATGAAGAGGCCAGCAAGCAATGTCAGAACATGATGGATGAGGGACTTAGCACCTTCAAAGTTTACATGACCTATGATATTCAGGTAGATGACGAGGAAATGTTCTTCATTTTAAAGAGATTGAAGGAAGTTGGAGGCATCACCGGTGTACACTGCGAAAATACCGGTATGATTGCCGCTTTACAGAAGAAGTATATTGCTGAAGAAAGTACAAAAAAATCTGTGTCTTCCCATTACCTTTCCCGTCCGGATGATGCGGAAGCTGAAGCTATTAACCGTATGCTCTATATTGCCGATGTGGTAGACACTCCCATTATTGACGTGCATTTGACCTGTGAAAAAGGATTAAATGAGATTCGAGAGGCCAGAAAACGGGGGCAAGTGGTATTTGCAGAAACCTGCCCCCAGTACCTTACCATGACTGAGGACCTGTATAAGTCAGATTTTGAGACCTCTGCCCGCTATGTAATCGCTCCCCCACTTCGGAAAAAATCCGATCAGGAAGCATTGTGGAAGGCTCTGGCCGATGGAGAAATTCAGACCATTTGTACCGACCACTGCTCCTTCACCTTAGCGCAGAAGGATCTGGGCAAAGAGGATTTCCGGAAAATCCCCGGCGGAATGCCTGGTGTGGAAACCAGAGGAGAAGTCATTTTCTCTGAAGGCGTAGTAAAGGGACGGATTTCCAAGGAGCGTATGGCTGCTCTTCTTTCCGAGAATCCCGCAAAGCTCTACGGCATGTATCCGGAGAAGGGAATCTTGCAGGAAGGGTCTGACGCGGACATCGTTTTACTGGATCCCAATAAGAAGAAAACCATTCGCAAAGAGGATCAGGTTTCCCGCTCCGACTATGCCCCATTGGAGGGACTGGAGATTCAAGGATGCATCGAAGAAGTCTTCCTGAGAGGAAAACTGGTGGCTAAGGGTGGAAAAGTGCTCTTGGAGAATCAGGGAAAATACCTTAAGAGAAAGAAGTTCCAGCCGGTGGTATAAACTTGTTCCCGCTAGACTCTAAAATAAGGGGTTGTGAAAAATCCAAAAAATTTTCTAAGCAATATAGGTCTGAAACGGGGCACGCTCTCGCTAGCCTCGCCACGTAGCGGATACTAAGCGAAAAACTGCGTTTCTCTTGTTTTTCGCAAGTACCGACGGGCTCAGACTGCCCCGAATTCAGACCTATATTGCCGAAAATTACTTTTTATTTTGATTTTTTACAGCTCTTTTTATATATCTTTCAGCCAACAATTAAAACGCAGTTATCATTCAAGATTAGCATGATTTAAAAACATTTTTTCCTCATTCATTTGCAGTAAATGCATTAAATTCATAACCAACGTATCACAAACCAGCCAAGCCATTTGTTCAAACGAACTCCCCATTACTTGCATGCTTTTATTCGTATTCTTTAATTGGCTTTTAGGTGTAGAACCCGGCAATATAATTCTATAATCCGCAATCTTTCCTATCGATGAATCTACATGTATAGTAATAAGTAAAACCTCTGCCCCAATCTTCTTCGCTTTCTCTGTTATATTTACTAGACTTCCTGTTTCTCCTGACCCACTTCCAACAATCAATAAATTTCCGGATCGAATAGCCGGTGTGGTCGCATCTCCAACAAAATGCACTTGTTTTCCTAGATGCATCAAACGATTGGCAAAAGCACGCATTACAAATCCTGTTCGTCCACAACCTGCAACAAAAATCATTGTCGATTTAGCAATAAGATTTGCTGCCATTTCTATTTCTTGCCCATTTACTATATCTGCATTTTCTTGCAGTTCCTTTATGATTTTCAGTAATTCTATAGACTTCGTCATAGTGTACCTCTTTCATTTTAAAAAACCTACTGTAGTAGCATTCCACAGTAGGCTATTTTTATTATAATTCAAAAACATGACGCACAAATTCACATGAATGTTTAGCATCTGTATCCAATTTTGCTTCTGAGGTATCTGGTAAAAGATTGCGCCAAATTTTTATATCTTGTCCAACTTTCCCCCCCTGTAAGACAAATGGTTCCATAACTGCAGCATGCTGATAATGAATATCTCGAAGTGCCTGTCCGATTTCTGCCCATGGCATAGTGCCTTTACCTGGAACCTTACGATTTCGTTCTCCCATATGAAAGTGCACCAACTTATCTCCGGCTTTTCTGATGGCATCTCCAATGTTATCTTCCTCAATATTCATATGAAATGTATCTAACATCACACCTACTCGATTATTTCCGACAGCATCAATATATCTTAAACACTCATCACAAGTATTGATAAGATAGCCTTCAAAACGATTAAGCACTTCCATTCCAAGTGTAATATCATACTCCTCTGCATATTTTGCAATAAGTTTCATATTCTTTACAGAAGTTTCAAAATCACGTTCTTTATTAATATCGCTATTAAAATCAACCGGCCAATAAGAATACAACCCTCCACCTAAAATATGGATATTCATCAAATGGAGTTTCCGAAGAGTTTCTTTAAAAAATTCAATTGCATTTTTTTGTACAGCTTCATCTGGCGAGGCAAGATTTTCATCCTTCTGAGGACCATATCCAGCTGTTAAAATAATCCCTTTTTCCTTAGCATATTCCCCTATTCTAAGTAGCTGCTCATCTGTTGTGTAATCTTTTTTAAATGCACCACAGGAAATTTCA
>CAUSUG010000242.1:0-3194 GCA_963534765.1 uncultured Oribacterium sp. | reverse complement strand
ATAATAATCATATTGTACAATTTCAGAAGGGGTGAGTCTATGCAGGAAGATTTTTTGACGAAAATACGCTCTGCTTACAACCAATTTACCAAAGCAGAGAAGAAGGTAGCGGACTATATTTTACAAAATCCCGATCAGGTTCTGTTTATGTCTATTTCTGATTTAGCGGAAACCTGTAAGGTGGGGGATACCTCGGTTTTCCGTTTTTGTAAAACCATGAATGTGAAAGGCTACCAGGAATTTAAGATGACTCTTTCTTTATCCATGCGTGGCAATGGAAAGGACAGTAAGGAGGGGGAAGGAGGCAATGTTTCTTTACAGGATGACAATATTGCGGAGCTTGCCGGAAAGGTTTTGGAGGAAACCATTGATTCCATTAAGGAGACTCATTCTCTCTTGGACTTTAACAAGGTTACAGAGGCTATGAATGCTCTTTCCAAGGCAAAACGAATTCTGTTCTTCGGTGTTGGGGCGTCCATGCTGACTGCGATGAAGGCGATGAATAAGTTCCATCGAATTGAGCCTAAGGTTTACTGTTCGGAGATGGTGAGTCAGCAGCTGATGAGTGCCGCAACTATGGAGAAGGGAGATGTGGCCGTGATTTTCTCCTATTCCGGTGCGACCAGAGATATTGTGGAGATTGCAAAGCTGGCGAAGGAGTCCGGTGCCACTGTGGTATCCATCACTCGTTTCCAGAAGTCGGAGCTTACGGATTATACGGATATTTTATTGCTTTGCGGAGCCAATGTGGGTTCTCTGCAGAAAGGCTCCACCTCCGCAGAAATCAGTCAGCTCTTCTTGGTAGACATCATGTACACCGAGTATTATCGGAGACATTACGAGTATTGCAATCAGATTTTGGAAAAAACTACTGTGGCTATCAAAGATAGAAATTAAAGGAAGCGGTCAAAGGATTAGGCAATCCAAAGTTATAGGTGGCCCAAAGCAATAGTTCCCAAAATCATTATAGTTTGATATGAATCACAGTCTGAATCATAGTCTTTATAAAAAATAGGTCTGAAATGGGAGAGAGTATACTCCGATTTCAGACCTATTTGCCTATGAACCTATCTTATCCGTTTTTCTCTAAGCAGTCCCGAAGCTCTTGAATCTTATCCCGGTACAGGGCGGCATCTTCGAAGTTTAACTCCGCGGCGGCAGCCCGCATTTTCTTACTAAACTCACGAATCATCTTTTCAATCTCCGCTCTGGACATGGATTCCACATCCTTTTGGAAGCCCTTCTCATCATCCCGAAGAACCTTGGAAATGGCAATCAAATCTCGAACCGCCTTCTTAATGGTGGTGGGGGTGATGCCGTGGGCTTTGTTGTATTCTTCCTGAATCGAACGTCTTCTCTTGGTTTCGTCAATGGTACGCCTCATGGAGTCGGTAATGGTATCCGCATACATGATAACGTGGCCTTCGGAATTTCTAGCGGCACGACCAACGGTCTGAATCAAAGAGGTTTCGGAACGAAGGAAGCCTTCCTTATCCGCATCCAAAATGGCCACCAGCGTAATCTCCGGAATATCCAGTCCTTCTCGAAGCAGGTTAATGCCCACCAAAACATCAAACTTATCCAGACGCATATCTCTGATAATGGCGGCTCTTTCCAAAGTATCAATATCGGAATGGAGATACTTTACTCTTACCTTTGCTTCCTGCAAATATTTGGTAAGATCCTCCGCCATTTTCTTGGTAAGTGTGGTGACCAGAATCTTATTGCCCTTGTCGGTTTCCTTATGGATTTCGGAAAGCAAGTCGTCAATCTGTCCCTTGGTGGGGCGTACCACGATTTCCGGATCCAAAAGTCCTGTAGGACGGATAATCTGCTCTGCCCTCAGGATTTCATGCTCCGCCTCGTACTCTCCGGGAGTTGCGGAAACGAAGAGCATTTGGTTGATTTTTCCCTCAAATTCGCTGAAATTTAAAGGACGGTTATCCAGGGCGGAGGGAAGACGGAATCCGAAGTCCACCAGAGTGGTTTTTCGGGATAGGTTTCCGTTATACATCCCACGAATCTGGGGCAGACTGATATGGCTCTCGTCCACGATAATCAGATAATCCTCCGGAAAGTAGTCCATTAAGGTGTAGGGGGGCTCTCCGGGCTGGGCGAAATTCAAGTGTCTGGTGTAGTTTTCAATACCGGAGCAAACTCCGGTTTCCCGAATCATTTCCACATCAAAGTTGGTTCGTTCGGAAATACGCTGGGCTTCCAAAAGCTTTTCTTCGCTCTTAAAATAGGCCACCCGCTCATCCAGCTCTTCCAAAATGTTTTTGCAGGCAATCTTCATTTTCTCCATAGGAATAACGTAAGGGGTGGCAGGGAACACCATGCAGTGCTCAAGCTTTGCCTTGCCCTTTCCGGTGAGGGCATCAATCAGCTGAATTTCCTCGATTTCGTCTCCGAAAAACTGGATACGGTAGGCCTGCTCGCCTTCGGATGCGGGGAAAATGTCTACAATATCCCCCTTTACCCGGAAGGTTCCACGGCGAAAATCCATATCGTTTCGGTTGTACTGGATTTCCACCAGGTTTTTGATCAATTCATCCCTATCCCGAATCTGCCCGGGACGGAGGGAAATGGCCATGTTTAAATACTCCGTGGGGGCGCCCAAGCCGTAAATGCAGGAAACGGAAGCCACCACCACCACATCCTTTCGCTCGGAAAGGGCTGCCATGGCGGAGTTTCGCAATTTATCGATTTCTTCGTTGATGTCCGAGTCTTTTTCGATATAGGTGTCGGTACTGGGAACATAGGCCTCCGGCTGGTAGTAGTCGTAGTAGGAAACGAAGTATTCCACCGCATTTTCCGGGAAAAATTCCTTCATCTCGGAGTACAGCTGTGCCGCCAGAGTCTTGTTATGGGAAATGATGAGGGTGGGCTTTTGGATTTGTTGAATCACATTGGCCATGGTAAAGGTTTTTCCGGAGCCGGTGACGCCCAACAGGGTTTCAAACTGGTTTCCCTCCTGCAAGCCCTTCACCAGTTTTTCAATGGCAGCAGGCTGATCCCCCATGGGGGCATAATCCGAATGCAGTTTAAATTCTCCTGTAAGCTGTGATCTATCCATAAAACTCCTCTTTCTAAAGCGATGTACTTAAGCTTAAAAACAGCACGTTATTTCTAGTATAGCAAATTCATATATGTTAAAAAAGAAATTTACAGTAGAATAGAGAAGAATATAATAC
>CAUSUG010000241.1:0-3232 GCA_963534765.1 uncultured Oribacterium sp. | reverse complement strand
AGCT
This sequence comes from uncultured Oribacterium sp., assembly GCA_963534765.1. GTDB lineage: Bacteria > Bacillota > Clostridia > Lachnospirales > Lachnospiraceae > Oribacterium. The sequence goes on along the minus strand of CAUSUG010000241.1, from coordinate 3,228 downwards.
GGGAAAAATAGATTAAATAAAGAATGATAAGTGTTTAATATAAGAGGATTGACAAGTTTCCTCTCCTCTGTTATAATACTGCCGTGAAAGATAGATACAACTAACTAAAAGCTTTGTATTATCTATCTAAAGGGCTACGGTGTTAGCGTAAGCATCAGCCTATTCTCGATAGGAGGGTGCTTTTTGCGTGTTAAACAACACTCCCTTGGATAAGGGCTAAGATACCTTACGGTACTGTTGCTTTCCTGCGAGGAAATACTACAAAGCGAAGCAGTATTGCGTAGACAGAAAGGGGTAGTATGAGAAAACATTGGATTCTTGGCGCTTCCGCCATCATTTTAGCATCCTCCGTAATGGCTTGCGGAAAGAAGCAGGATACTGCCACCACAGCTGCAGGATCGGAGAAGGCTGCGGAAAGCACTGCAGCTCAGGCAGAGAAGTCTGATTATGTCTTTGTAAAGATGACCGTTCCCTATGCGGACTTTTATTACGGAGAATTAAAGGATATTGCTCCGGAAGAGGGGAAGGATTTAAAGGCACAGCTGGATGCGGAGGATAAGGTAACAAAGGACGGCTTCCGGGAGACAGGAATGTATGACAGTGCCAGCTCTCCTACTAAGGAAAAGGTGGAGAAGTTCGTTATGGCGGACACCGCTGTAGAGGGAGAAGGCTCTGTCTATAGGGGAATCAAGCACGTGAACGTTGCGATTCCGAAGTCTCTTTATGAGGATGCCAAGAAGGCATTGGAGGAGAAGAAGGAAAGCAAGAATGCGCTTCTTACTTTGATGGGGGCTATTGAAAGTGAAGTCAGCACGGAGCCTAAGGAGTATAAGGTATTAAACTCCGACGGAACCCTTTCCAAGACACAGGGAACTACAAATGAAGCGAAGGACACCGAAGCGGATATTACCACCACTTCCTCCTACGGAAATTATGAAATCGAAGTCAGCGGTTTGGATATGGACTCTGAAATTGTACAGGCTGCGATTCTGGAAACCAAGGACGGCGCAAAGTACGGCTTAAAGCATGAGGACAATATCTGGGTAAAGCCGGAGGAGCTGGCATTTTCCGCTGTAGCTTTCGAGGACACCAACCATAAGGCTCAGAAAGAGTTTAAGCGTTTTGAAGATATTCAGGACAAGGACATTGTAAAGATTACCTACTTCTTAATGGACGAGGATGATGTGGAGGTTCCCGTAAACCTTCATGTGAAGAAGATTGCTCCTGCTGAGTACAAGGTTAGCGGAGATGAGAAGGTAAGCTACAGTCCGGAAGGCACCAAAGTAAATTATCAGCTTTCCACCGGAGAAGACAGCTACGCTCTTGGCAAGGTTATCAGTAGGAAGAGTGAGGTAAAGGGAGAGGTTAATACAGACACCGCCGGTGTTTTGGTACTGCCTAAGGAAATGACTCCCGGAAAGTACCAGCTGGTATTCTCTAACGACAAGCTTACCGATGTATCCTTTAAGGTACTGGTAGAATCCGGCTTAAAGGCAGAGGACTTCCATTTTGAAAATAACAAGTTAAGCCTTGCGGAAAACGCAGATCAGCTGACTATCGCAAACTACATTGCTTCTACGAGCTCCGCAACCATCGGAGCGCAGGAGTTTAAGGGCGGTTCCGGAAGAAGATTCGGAAAGAACATTTTCAATGAAGACGGTAGCGTAAATACTGAGGCGAGCTACAAGAAGGACGGTCAGGAAGTAAAGTACTTTGACGGCCCCGGAACCTATCCTGTAACCATCAAGGCAGACGGATATCCTGATGTACAGTTCGAGGTAGTCGTACAATGATTTTGACTCTTACTTTAATATGCAGTTTAGCATTTTTCCGTTTCTTTGGAAAAGCATTAAAGAAGAAGCCGGCAGTGTTGTATGGGATTTGTATCCTCCTTTCCTTGGTAAGCATTTTTTATCCAAGGGAGGGAGGAATTCCCTTTTTGGACTTCTTTTTTAAGAAAATCATGCAAAGGGGTGTGCTGGCAGGCTCTCTCTTTATCTGGGTGATGCAGGCACCGGTGCTTCCCAAGAGCTCTTCCGAAAGAAAGACGATTTATCTTTTTCGAGGGGAAATGGCTATCTGTGCATCTCTGATTACTTTGGCCCATAATCTGGCCTTTGGCGGAAAATACTTTGGTGCCTTATTCCTTGGACAGGGGCATATCAGTTTGATGGAGCTTCATGCGGCTATCGTGTCTTGCCTCATGATTCTTTTGTTAATTCCGCTAACTATCACTTCCTTTCAGACCGTTCGGCGGAAAATGCAGGCAAAGAGCTGGAAAAAATTACAAAACTGGTCCTATCTTTTTTACCTGCTTTTGTACCTGCACATTTTCTTTATTTATCAAGGGGCGCTGATTCGCGGAAAGGGAGACTATTTCTTCACTCTGATGATTTATAGCTTCATTTTCGGATTCTACGGATTCTTACGGATTAGGCAGTATAGAATACAAAAGGAAGGCAAGGAGAAAAAGACATTTCCTTTGCTTCGTATTGCAGGGATTTTACCTATTGTATGTCTTTTTCTAAGCGTTTTTTACAGCGCCGGGAAATACCGCGCCGCACTGGAGGCAAATGTAGATAAAATCAGAGCGCAGGAAACTATAGCGGAAAGTAAGGAAAGTGCGGACAATGCAGCGGAAAATAAAGGAAGTGTGGAAAGCATCGGAAACGGGGAGGAAAAAAGTAATTCTTCCGAAAAAGCATCAGAAGCTAGCGGAGATAAAGCCTCTACGAATTCCTCAAATGCTTCTTCCGATTCCCAAGCTACTGATGAGGATAGCATATCCGGAGCTTATAAAGACGGAGAATGCTTTGGAAAAGCTTCCGCCTACAATGGCAATGTGGAAGTGAAAGTCACCATTTCCGGGGGAAAGATTACTGCCATCGACATTGTGAAAACCAAGGACGATGAAGAATATTTCTTTGACGCACAGAAGAAGGTGATTCCGGAAATTCTGGAAAAGCAGAGTACCGACGTGGATGCGGTGGCAGGAGCCACCACCAGTAGCGAGGGCATTTGCCATGCGGTGCAGAAAGCTCTGGAGGAAGCAAAGAAGTAGTCAAAAAGTCTTCTTGTAAAACTTGTAAAAACAGCATTTTCTTATATAATGAGTTCTGTATTCATTCTTAAAAATAGAAGAATACAGAACTTTTTTATTCTTAACAAGTGGCGCAGGCGAAGCCTGAGACATCTTGTTCATAACGAGTATCGCTCGCAAAGCGTGCG
>CAUSUG010000240.1:0-3253 GCA_963534765.1 uncultured Oribacterium sp. | reverse complement strand
ATGGAAGGCCTGAGAATGCAGCCCGCTGGCGACAGAGGGTGAATACGGAAAATGATTTGGAGAAGGTGTTCCAAATGGTTAGGGAACTATAGTGGAGAAAATACGGCATTTTTCTAAAATAAAAAAAGATTTTTTTAAAAAGCAGCGGGGAGAAAGAGAGAAAGAAGAGGAGTAAAAAAAGCCTGAAAAAAAGGCAAGAAATGGGGAAAATCATTGACTTATCAAGCTTCCGTTGCTAGAATACTACATCGAATCATTGGATGAAACGGCTTCTGGGTCTTCCAGAAGCCGTCATTGCAGTTTTAGAGAAAGGGCAGGATAGCAGGTGGCTGAAGAAAAGAAAAACCTCCTTACCAGGGCAGGATTAAATAAGTTGGAGAATGAACTTCATAATTTAAAGGTGAATAAGAGACAAGAGATTGCAGAAAAGATTAAGGAAGCCCGGGAACAGGGAGATTTGTCTGAGAATGCTGAGTATGATGCAGCAAAGGATGAGCAGAGAGAAATTGAAGAAAGAATCGTTGCCATCGAGTCCTTGTTGAAAAATGCGGAAGTAGTAGATGATGCGGAAGAAGGCACCATTAATATCGGATGTAAGGTAAAGCTGTTCGACAAGGAATTTGACGAAGAAGTGGAATACATGATTGTAGGTTCCACAGAGGCAAACTCTTTACAGGGAAAGATTTCCAACGAATCTCCGGTAGGTATGGCTTTATTGCGTCACAGGGTTGGAGATGAGGTTACCGTAGAGACCCAGGCGGGAGTTTTGGAATATAAAGTACTTTCTGTGGAAAAATCCAACGAAGAATAGTTCAGTAAAGAGCCGGTCGGAGTAGAACAATTCAAAATAATTGTCTCAAAGAAGGTATGCTTCTATAAAGGAATAATTCAGTGAAAGTATAATAAGTAGCAACAGAACAGTGTAAAGAAAGGATAGAAGGATGGGAGAGCAGGAAAAGCAAAAGGGAAATGCACCGGTGGACATGAACCATATTTTGAAGGCCAGATATGATAAGTTGGCAGAGTATCAGGCAGCTAAGGAAGATCCGTTTGAAATTACCAAAGCTGAACAGACCCATCATTCTACTGAGATCAAAGAGAATTTCAAGAGCTTAGAGAATCAGCAGGTCGTGATTGCAGGACGTATTTTATCCAAGCGTGTCATGGGTAAGGCCAGTTTTATGCATTTGCAGGATAGAGACGGCAGAATCCAGGTTTATGTAAGCCGGGAAAGTCTCGGGGAAGAAGAATACAAGAAGTTTAAGAAGCTGGACATTGGCGACATCGTGGAAGTTAGAGGTTATGTTTTCGAAACCCAGATGGGAGAGATTTCCGTTCACGGAGAGAAGATTACCCTGCTTTCCAAGTCCCTGTACCCACTTCCTGAGAAGTTCCACGGTTTAACCGATACCGACACCCGTTATCGTCAGCGCTATGTGGATCTGATTATGAATGAGGACAGTCGTACCGTTTTCATGAAGCGTTCTCAGATTCTTCGGGAAATCCGTAACTTCCTTGCCGGAAGAGATTTCTTGGAGGTGGAGACACCGATGCTGGTGGAAAATGCCGGCGGTGCAGCAGCTCGTCCCTTTGAAACTCATTACAATGCCTTAAATGAAGACGTAAAGCTTCGTATTTCCTTAGAGCTTTACTTAAAGCGTCTGATTATCGGCGGCATGGAAAGAGTTTATGAGATTGGAAGAGTGTTCCGTAATGAGGGAATTGACACCAGACATAATCCGGAATTTACCTTAATGGAGCTGTATCAGGCATATACAGACTATGAAGGAATGATGGAGCTGACCGAGTCCATGTTCCGTTATCTTGCAGAAAAGGTTTGCGGGACTCTGCACATCAGCTACCAGGGAACTCCCATTGATTTGGAAAGTCCTTTCCGTCGTTTGACCATGACTGAGGCGATTAAGGAATATGCAGGCATTGACTTTGATCAGATTAAGACTTTAGAAGAGGCAAGAGCCCTTGCGAAGGAAAAGGAAATTGCCTACGAAGAGCATCATGGTATCGGAGACATTGAAAACCTCTTCTTCGAAGAGTACTGCGAGGAGAAGCTGGTACAGCCGACCTTTATTATGGATCATCCGGTGGAGATATCTCCCCTTACCAAGAAGAAGCCATCTGACCCATCCAAGGTAGAGCGTTTTGAGCTCTTTATCTACGGAAGAGAGATGGCCAATGCTTATTCCGAGCTAAACGATCCTATCGATCAGAGAGAGCGTTTCAAGGCGCAGGATGCTTTGGCAGATGCGGGAGATGAGGAAGCAAACCACACCGACGAAGACTTCCTGCATGCAATGGAAATCGGAATGCCTCCTACAGGAGGAATCGGCTACGGCATCGACCGTCTGGTCATGCTTCTTACCGATGCGGCATCTATCCGTGACGTACTGCTCTTCCCCACAATGAAGTCCTTGGAGAAGAAGGATGAGGGAAATAGGGCATCTAAGGGTAATGGAAACGGAATTTGCGACCAAGTTGCGACCGTTCCAGAAAAGATTGATTTTTCAAACGTGAAGATTGAACCTCTCTTCGAAGAACAGGTTGACTTTGAGACTTTCAGTAAGTCTGACTTCCGTGCGGTAAAGGTAAAGGATTGCTTTGCCGTTCCAAAGAGTAAGAAGCTCTTACAGTTTACCTTGGACGACGGAACCGGTACGGACAGAACGATTCTTTCCGGCATTCATGACTTTTATGAGCCGGAAGAGCTGATTGGAAAGACCTTGATTGCTATCACAAATCTTCCCCCAAGAGCAATGATGGGCGTAGAGTCCCGCGGTATGCTACTTTCCGCTATTAATCAGAAGAAGGATAGTGATGAGGAAGAATTGCATTTGCTGATGGCAGATAACCATATCCCGGCAGGAGCAAAGTTGTATTAGTATTTTGTTTGTTATTGAAATATTTTGAAGACAAAGAGATTATGCCTTATGGCGGATGAAGTTAACTTCATCCGCCATTTTATATAAAAAAAGAATTGATGATTTACAAAGACTTGTTTCATCCCGTGTGCTATTATAAACTTAGTAATCGTATGTAGATGAATAGATAGTTAATTAAAGAAAAGAGGTTGCCTATGAGAATACTATTTAAGCTTGTCTTGTTTCCTATTAGTCTTCTATTATCGGTTAGCACCGCTTTTCTAACATTTTTGCTAAGTATAGGAACGGCTATCTTGTATTTATTGATGATTCTTTGCATTTTTGTAGCAATAGGTTCTTTTCTATTCTTTCAGGAC
>CAUSUG010000239.1:0-3260 GCA_963534765.1 uncultured Oribacterium sp. | reverse complement strand
TTGCTTTCTTTTTTGCTCTGTTTATGGTAACGCGGTTCCATATCTGATCCTGCACAATGAGCATTCCAAGCTTTTTTAACTGCTTTCCAAGGCTCTTTATATCAAAGCAGACAAGGCGGTTATTAAGCTCTACATTAGTTTGGTGATTAAACACATTAAGAGAGCCTGTTACATAAAGCTCAAGGGCTGCCGCAACTCTTGCAGCCTCCGGCTCCGGCTGTCTTAAAAGTTCCTCGTACAGATCTCCCAAAATCGGCATCTTTTCCGGCACGGGTTCTGCAAGAAACTCCCTGTAAACCGTCCTTACCGCACGGTCGATGACCGTTTTTTCCACCGGAGCAAGTCCTTCCTTTCCTCCGACCACAAGCTCGCAAAGAGAAAGGATAAAGTCCGATTTTAAGGCAAGAGGGTTATCATCCTCGCTGTAATTAAGGTTTATATCCATCGGGTTGATATACTCTTTGCTTGTAGGAGAAATGCGGATGACCTGTCCTAAAAGGCTGTTTACCAAAGGGGCATACTCGGCTTCGGGATCTGATATATAGATGTCATCGTCCGTGATTAAAAAGGCGTTTGTAATTTCGCGCTTTGCCGCAAAGGATTTACCGGAGCCGGGGGTTCCAAGGATCAGACCGTTGGGGTTTTTAAGCTGCTTTCTGTCGCATAAAATCATGTTGTTTGAAAGAGCGTTAAGCCCGTAGTAAAGGGCTTCTCCGCCTTGAAAAAGCTCCTGCGTGATAAAGGGAATGAATACGGCGGTGCTTGAGGTGGTAAGCCCTCTTTGGATTTCAATTTCATTTCTTCCAAGAGGAATACTTGACATCAATCCTTCCTCCTGCTGAAAGTCAAGACGGGTTAAGGCACAGTTATATTTTTGTGTGATTCCTGCGGCAGCGAATACATCGTTATCCAGCTTTCTTTTACTGCCTGCCATATTCACCACAAGAAAAGTAACAAGAAACATTCTTTCGTTTCTGCTCTGTAAATCCTGCAAAAGATTTTTCGCCTCGCCTCCGTAGGTGGCAAGGTCGGACGGGATAATGTCCATGTCGTAGCCGGAGCGTACCGCTTTTTTCTGCTCGTCAATTTTCATCTTGTCAAGGTCGGTGATTTTCCTTTTAATCGTCTTAATTGCCTCCGCCTGATCGATGCTTTTGATATGCAGGTTTACGATCATTCCCGTTTCCAAATCCAAAAGGTCGGATAAGATGCGGTCGTTTAATTCTGGTGCCAAGATTTCAAGAAAGCTTACCGCGCCAAGCTTACTGCCCATGCGAAAGGTTCTGCCTTCCCCGAAGTGAAAAGAAGACGGTGCGATAAAATCCTTTGTCGATAATCCCGACGGCACAAGATAATCCCAAGAGAAAAAGAAAGGTTCTCCCTCCGGATGAAAAATGCCGTGCATGGTTTTCAGCCTTTCATAACCGTTCATGGAATGGGCGCTTACGCCAAGTACCTTAAAATTGTTCAGCATATCCGTTTCAATACGGTTAAGCCTTGCCTTTGCCGCACTCATATTTTCCGCTTCCACGCTGAATGTTACGAATTTCAGTTTTACAAGACCGTTGTTTCCTTTGGAAAGCTGATCGGAAAGCATTTTCTGATACTCGCTTCTTATGGCATTAAAGTCGTCGTCTTGCATCGGAATCTCGATTGCGGCCTTTGCTTCTCCGCGGTCTCCCTGATTGATAAAGGAAAGCTGTACATCCACGGAAGAATCGAAGTAGTTTAGAAAATCGCACCAGTTTTCAAAGATGGCGGTTTTCTCATCCGCACCTGCAAGCTGATAATTGATGTCGGAAAAAGCAATGCACTTGCTGTATCTGTTTTCCGTTACCCTGCATATCCCGTCCGGATGCATGGAAAGGTAGGGGATGCTCTCCTGCGCGGAAGAAGCCTTGCTCCCCGGTTTTGCCTTTCTGATAAGCTCTGCAATCTGTTTTTTCTCACTTCTTGTTAGCTTTCTTTTATTTTTTACGCTGTTTTTTTCCTTTGTTTTGTCCTTTAACAATATGAAATACCTCCTTTTCAAGTTTTCTCTGCTTTATTAACAGGGCATAATAGTTTCTCGTCCTGTATGGACGCTCTTTCTTTCTGATAAACTTTGTCTGCACGATGTGTTTCAGGATGACCTCAAGGGGCTGTCCGTGCTTTTCGTACATGGCAAAGAGGAAAAAGGGAAGCATGATTAAAATCATGAAAAAAGCCGCAAGACTTGTTCCTGCGCTTCCCTTTAGGAGAAAGAAAACAGGCAGCCCTAAAATTAAGGCTGCCGTAAAGCAAAGGATCTGCCTTTTTGTAAGGTTAAAGGCGACCTTTGTTTTAACCTTTGTTAAGTCTTTTGGTACGGGTACATACGCCATAAAAGCCTCCTTTCCGTTAAAGCGTAATACTGCTTTTTACTTCGTTTCCCCATATATCCCATCCGGGACTTTCCTTCCTTGCAAAAAGCTCTATTTTAGGGAGATCTCCCATAAGGGCTGTGATTTTTTCTCTTGCTATATCCGGCTTTTTGCTGTGTGCTTCAATGGGGCTTATGATAAGCTGATGAACATTTTTCGCCTGTCTTTTGGGATGACCTTTCGTTGCAAGTAGGCAGATTTCCGCATTTCCTCTCGTCCAAAAGCCAAGCCCGTAAAACCATGTTCCAGCCTTTTTATTTGTTTTCAGCCATACAAAAGCGACCGTCTTATACTGAAAGCCCCATGCCTCAATTAGCTGCAGGGCTTCTTTAAGCTGCGGGAAAGTAGCCCATAAAAAAAGTACGCAGTCCTTTTCCGCGATTTCAGAAACGGGAAGCGTACAAAGCTCCTCTATGCTCATGGTGGGATAGTGATTTTCCGCCGCGCCCTGTACTTTGCTTCTTTCGTATTTCCATGGCGGATCGGCATAGATAATGCTGTATTTTTTACTGATTGTTTTGATACCTCCTTTGTATTAGGGCTAATGCGCTCCAAAAATTGATTTTGAAATGGCACTTGATTTTAAGAGCATAAAGCAAAGCAGCACGGTATATGCCGCAAGAGAAAATATCGCGGTATGCAGGTTGTCCGATACGGTCATTCCCTTTACCAAGACGGCATAAATTCCGACACATACCATGATAAGAAAACCCTGAAAACCAAGTGCGAATAAACTTTTCAGATAATTGTTTCCGATCGATCCCCATTCCTTATTTGTCATAGTGGCAAATGGAATCGGGGCAACGGAGCAGACTAAATAGATCTCTATCATTCTGCCGTAGATGACAACGGTAATAA